>CAJYIG010000105.1 GCA_913774725.1 uncultured Curtobacterium sp.
GTGCAACTCGCTGCCAACGCGCACATGATCCACCTCTACTGGGCGATCGGCCGCGAGCTGCTCGAGCGATCACGATCCGCGCCGTGGGGGAGTGGAGTCCTCGGTCGCCTCGCGGAAGACCTCCGGACCGAGTTCCCGACGATGCGTGGCTTCTCCGCGACGAACCTCAAGTACATGCGGCAGTTCGCGGCTGCTTGGCCCGAGGAAAGCTCATTAGGTCCACAGGCTGTGGACCGTTTGCCGTGGGGCCACGTCCGGACGCTGCTCGCGCTCCCGGATCCACATCGTCGAGCGGCCTACGCGAGGGCCGCAGTCGACGGAGGTTGGTCGAGGAACGTCCTCGTCCACAACATCCGCACGGGCGTGCTCGAGCGGGTCGGAGCGCAGCAGACGAACCTCAGCCGCCTGCTCGACGCGGACGGAGCCGACCTGGCGCAGCAGATGACCCGCGATCCGTACGTCCTCGACTTCCTCGCTCTTCTTCCACGTCGAGCAGCTGCGCTACGTGGTCGTGGAGCTCAAGACCGGTGCGTTCCGGCCGGAGAACCTCGGCCAGCTCACGTACTACGTCGCCCTCGTCGACGACCGACTGCGCCGCGACCACCACGCCGAGACCGTCGGGCTCCTGCTCGTCGGCGGCAAGAACGACGCCGTCGTCCGCTACGCACTCAGCGCGGCGAACGCACCGGTGGGTGTCGCGTCCTACGAGCTCCTGCCGCCCGACCTGCAGCGATCGCTGCCGACGGAGGCGCAGTTACGCCGTGCGCTGCTCGGCGGCGAGTAGGACGGGCGTCAACGGGCGTCAACGGGCGTCATCGACAGGGGAACGCCGGGCGCCGTCGCTAGGATCGCGAGCGGACCCGCAGCGCCGCCACCGACGGCGTGATGACTCGACCCGGAGGACGACAACGGATGACCGGCACCATCTACGACAACATCTCGCAGGCGTTCGGCAACACCCCGCTCGTCCGGCTCAACCGCCTGCCGAAGGCCGACGGTGCCGAGGTGCTCGCGAAGCTCGAGTTCTACAACCCCGGCTCCAGCGTGAAGGACCGCCTCGGCGTCGCGATCATCGACGCCGCCGAGGAGTCCGGCGAACTGCGCCCGGGCGGCACGATCGTCGAGGGCTCGTCGGGCAACACCGGCATCGCGCTCGCCCTGGTCGGTGCCGCACGTGGCTACCGGGTCGTCATCACGATGCCCGAGACGATGAGCGTCGAACGGCGGGCCCTGATCCGGGCCTTCGGCGCCGAGATCGTCCTGACCCCGGGCTCCGAGGGCATGAAGGGCGCCGTGGCCCGCGCCGGTCAGATCGTCGACGAGACCCCCGGCGCGATCCTCGCCCACCAGTTCGAGACGCCCGCGAACGCCGCGATCCACCGGAAGACCACGGCGGAGGAGATCCTCCGCGACACCGAGGGCCACGTCGACGTCTTCGTCGCCGGGGTCGGGACCGGCGGCACGATCACGGGTGTCGGGCAGGTGCTCAAGGAGCGGGTGCCGGGCGTGCAGATCGTCGCCGTCGAGCCCAAGGACTCGCCGCTGCTGACCGAGGGGAAGGCCGGCCCGCACAAGATCCAGGGCATCGGTGCCAACTTCGTCCCCGAGGTCCTCGACCGCGACGTCATCGACGAGGTGTTCGACGTCGAGCTCGACGACGCGCTCCGGGTCGCCCGCGCGCTCGGCACCGAGGAGGGCATCCTGTCGGGCATCTCGTCCGGCGCGATCATCCACGCGGCCGTCGAGATCGCGGCCCGACCGGAGAACGCCGGCAAGCGCGTCGTCGCGATCGTGTGCGACACCGGCGAGCGCTACCTGTCCACGCCGCTGTTCGAGGGGCTCACTGCGTGACGCGTGCCGTCCGACGTGGCGTGCTGTGGCGGGTCCGGGAGGACCTGGCTGCGGCACGCCGCGGTGACCCCGCCGCCCGGGGCGACCTGGAGAACGCGGTCGTCTACTCGGGGCTGCACGCGATCTGGACCCACCGGCTCACGCACCGACTCTGGCTCGCGCGGGGCCTTCCCGGCTCGCGGTTCGCCGCACGGGTGGTCGCGCAGATCGCCCGTTCGGTCACCGGCATCGAGATCCACCCCGGCGCCCGCGTCGGTCGCCGGTTCTTCATCGACCACGGCATGGGCGTCGTGATCGGGGAGACGGCGGTCATCGGTGACGACGTCCTGCTCTTCCACGGGGTCACCCTCGGCGGGCGTGGCGGGGAACACGGTCCGGGGCAGCGGCGGCACCCGACCGTGGGGGACCGCGTGGTGCTCGGCGCCGGGTCGTCGCTGATCGGCGCGATCACGGTCGGCGCGGACTCGGTCGTCGGCGCGAACACGGTCGTGACGAAGGACGTACCCGCCGGCTCCGTCGTCACCGGCATCGCCGGGACCGCCCGGCCGAGGTCCGGGCACGAGGGCGTCCCGACGCTCTGACGACCACGGGCCGCGCTCGCTGCCGCGGCCGCGCCCGCCGCGGTGTCGGGGCGGTGCGGCATGCTGGTGGGGTGGACGGCGCAGTACTGCACGAGGTGACCTTCCGGACGGCCCTGGCGCTCCCCGCGGTCGAGGAGACGCAGCCCTTCGGCGAGCAGTCCGTCGTCCACAAGGTGGTCGGTCGGATGTTCGTCCTCGCGACGACGCTGCGCGGCGTGCCGATCGTCAACCTCAAGTGCGCGCCCCCGCACGCAGCAGCGCTCGTGCGCGACCACGCCGAGATCACCCCGGGGTGGCACATGGACAAGCGGCACTGGATCACGCTCTCGCCGGGCGACGGTCTCGATGAGACGATGGTCGAGGACCTCGTCGCGAACTCGTACGACCTCGTGGTCGCCGGCCTCCCGAGGGCCCGACGCCCGCTCGACCCCGGCGCCGGACGCCGTGCCGGCGACTCAGACGCGACCGCGGGCCAGGACCTTCGAGACGTCGCGGACGACCTTCGGGGCGAGCCGGTCGCCCGAGTCGAGCACGGCGCGGGCCCGCTCGGGTGACAGCCCGGCGGAGATCTCCCCGATCGTGACGCCGTGCTCCGGTCGGTGCGTCACGACCACCCGGTCGCCCGCCGCCACCGGTCCGCTGTGCAGGACCCGCAGGTAGGCGCCCGGACGGTTCTCCGCCGAGAACCGCTTCACCCACCCGGGGATCCCCATCCGGCGCGCGAAGGTGCCGCAGGGTACCCGGGGGATCGTGACCTCGAGTTCGAGCGTCTCGCCGATCCGCCACCGCTCGCCCGTCACGGCGCCGGTCACGTCGACGCCGCTCGTGCGCAGGTTCTCGCCGAACAGGCCCGGCGGGACGTCGCGCCCGAGGGCCTCGGCGAAGTACGCGGCGTCCTCGTCGGCGTAGGCGTAGACCGCCTGGTCCTCACCGCCGTGGTGCTTCCGGTCCGCCTGCACGTCCGCGTGGAGCCCGAGCGGGCGGACGCGGACGGCGCCGTCCACCGGACGCTTGTCGATCGCGGTGATCCCGATCGTGCCCGAGTCGTGGAGCAGCTGGTCGACGCGGCAGACGGCGGTGATGTGGCTCATGCTCCCCATCCTGACGCAGGCGGTGGACGGATCGCAGCCCGTGACGTCTCCCGCTGGCGTGACGATCCGGCTCCGGGATCCGTCACACCGGTGGAACCAGAGGAGACCGACCATGTCCGACACCACCCGCGCCACCGCTGCTGCCGTCCTGCGACGCCCCGGCACGTCCCCGAGCCACGGTGCGACGGCACGCACCCCCTCCGCGCACGTTCTGGCACAGGTGCGCGTCCGGACGCTCGGCGCCCGTCCGGTCGGCCCGCTGCAGGTGATCGGGTCCGGCCGCGCCGCCATCCGCCCAGACTTCCTCCACCACTGACCGGTAGAAGGGTGACGTGCCGTACCAGCCCCTCGCCGACCTCGACGACGCCGTCCTCGCGGGCCGCTCGTCCGACGGCGACGTCCGGGCGTTCGAGGCCCTCATCCGGCGGTACACGCCGTTGCTCCGTGCCTACGCGCGGCGCACCCTCGGATCGACCGACGAACTCGACGACGTCGTGCAGGAGACCTTCATCACCGCGTGGGGCCGCCTCGACGCCCTCGAGGACGGCGCCAAGGTCAAGTCGTGGCTCATGCGCATCCTCAGCCGCAAGTGCATCGACCGCATCCGTGCGCGGCGCGAGCACCTCGACGTCACCGAGCTCGAGGTCGAGGCGCCACGGGACGACGCCCCGGAGCGGGTCGCCGAGGCCCGGTCGCGCGAGGAGGCCGTCGAGACCGCCCTGGCCGAGCTGCCGGAGGCGCAGCGGCGGTGCTGGGTGATGAAGGAGGTGCTCGAGTACCGGTACGAGGACATCGCCGAGGAACTCGACCTGCCGGTGTCGACGGTGCGCGGACTGCTCTCGCGCGCGAGGAAGAACATGATCCGTCTCATGGAGGCATGGCGATGACCGCACCAGACGACGTGCAGCCGGACGGCGTGCAGCCAGAGGACGTGCAGCCAGAGGACGTGCAGCACGATGACGTGCGCCTCGACGCCCTCGAACCCGAGGACCTCGACGGCCACACCATCGACGAACTCGCGGACTACCTGGACGCCGGGATGCAGCCCGCCGACCCGAGCATCGACGACTCGGCGGCCTGCCAGAACGCCCTTGCCGCCCTCGTCCGACTCCGGCAGTCGTCCCTCGGCTCGCTCGACGCCGCGGCCGAGCAGGAGGCGCCGGCCGACGAGTCGTGGATCGGCGGAGTGCTGGCGAACATCTCGCTCGAGGCCCGGGCCGGTCGCGACGTCCCGCTCCGCCCGTCGGTGCCGACCGAGCGCCCCGTGATGACCGAGGGCGCGATCCGGTCGCTGGTGCGGACGGCCGGCGACGTCGTGCCCGGCGTCGTGATCGCCCGGTGCTCGCTCCAGGGCGACGTGACGCTGCTCGACGCACCCGTCCGGGTCCTGGTCGAGCTGGCCATCCGGGCTGGAACACCCATCCACGCCACCGCCGAGCAGGTCCGCCAGGCCGTCGCCGAGGCCCTCGCCGAGCAGACCGACCTGGTGGTCGAGGCGGTCGACGTGCGGGTCCGGGACCTCCTGCCCCCGCTCCCACCGCGGCACGACGACGGAGCGGCGCCCGGTGCGCTCGGCACCACCGACGAGGAGGACCCCGCATGAGCCTGGACGACGCAACGGCCGCGGCGATCGAGGAGGCCGTCCTGGCGGCAACCGGTGTGGCCGACCTGTACCGCGCGAAGCCGACGCTCGGCAGCGCGGTCGAGTCCGCCCGCCGGATCGCCTCGCGTGCACCGGTGTCCCGGGTCGTGCTCGACGACGACGTCCTGCGCGTCGTCGTCGGCACCGACGGATCGGTGCCCGCCCGGGTCGCAGCGCGCGCGGCGCACGACGCGGCTCTCCGCGTCGCCGGCGAGCGCGGACTCACGCTCGGCCGGGTGGACGTGCGCATCGCGCGCGTCGGCTGATCGGACCGGTCCGTCCACTCGACGGGGACGGCACGCGGGAGCGACGGACCACCTGAGGGACGGGCCACGTGACGGACGGGAGGCTCGGTACCCGCTGGCACCGTGCCTCCCGTCCGTCAGGTGGTGACGACCGTCACCCGCTCGCGGCTCAGTAGAAGTTGGTCGCCTGCGAGTGGGCCCACGCCGCGCAGGGCGTGCCGTAGGCCGCGCTGATGTACTGCAGCCCCCACGTGATCTGCGTGGTGGCGTTGGTCCGCCAGTCCGCCGCGACGGTGCCCATCTTCGATCCGGGGAGCGCCTGCGGGATGCCGGTCGCGCCACCGTTGGGGTTGACCGCCTGGTAGTTCCACCCGGACTCCTTGGTCCAGAGGTCGTCCAGGCACTGGAACTGCGCGGAGCCCCAGCCGTACTGCGACGACGCCATCGAGGACGCGGTGGCCTTGGCTCCGGCGACGGTGTTCGCGGCCGCCTGGCGCTCGGCTGCCGCGGCGGCCTCCGCCGCTGCGCGCTCGGCAGCGGCCTGCGCCTCGGCGTCGGCCTGTGCCTTCGCCGCCGCTGCTGCCGCCGCGTCGGCGTCCGCCTTGTCCTGCGACGCGCTCTGGTCGGCGACCTGCGTCGTGGCGTCGACGGTCGAGGCGATGTGGGTGGTGATCGCGGAGCCGGACATGCTGCGGTAGTCCGACAGCGCGTGCACCTGGCGCTCGAGGGCGCTCGTGTCGGTCTTGTCGTTCGCGTCGGCGAGGACCGTGCGGGCGGTCGCGATGGTCGCGGCGGCCTGGGCGCGGTCGAGGTCCGCCCCGTGCAGTGCGGGGGTGCTCGTGGCGCTCGCCGAGGGCATGCCGATCGCCTCACCGATCGCCGGCTGCGTGCCGACGGTCGCGAGGCCGCCGACGAGGGCGACGGCGGCCGCTCCGCCGACGACCAGGGCGGACCGGCTGCGGAGCGCGCGGCGGACGCGGCGGCTCGGGGTGTCGAGCGCCTGGCGTCGGGTGGTCGGGTTCGTCGCGGTCGTGCCGGGTCGGGTCGGGCTGGGTGCGGTCGTGCCGGGTGCGGTCGTGCTGGGTGGTTCGGGGGTGTTTCGCGTCATCGGTTCCGGTGGTCGGCCGGCTGGAGGGCGACTCCCGGGCACGCCGGATCGGGCACGCGGGTGTGGAGGGAGCGTGCACGACCGTCGGGACGGCCGTCGTGGGGGAGCCGCGAGCCGGGGGAGGACCGGACGGTGGTGTGGGGCCCGTCCGTCCGCCGCTGGGCGACCGGGTGGCCGCCTGCTCGGGCGAAGCCGTCACGATGACGTGTCAGCCTGGACGGCCCGTCCAGGAGGACTGGCAGAACCGTCCGTCCACCCCTCGGTAACGGTTCGGTAACGGCCGCCGATCGGCGGGTTCAGCCGCCGGAGGTGGGAGCCCCCTGGGTGCGCTCGCCCTGACCGATCCGTTCGAGCGCGACGAGGGCCGCGGCGATCGCGTCGACGTCCTCGGCCGGCAGGTCGGCGATGAGCCCGGCGACGATGCCGGTGCGGTCCGAGCGGGCCCGTTCGACGGCTGCGATCCCGGCCGGGGTGGCCGACACCATGAACGCCCGACCGTCCGTCGGGTCGGCCTCGCGCTCGATGAACCCGCGCTGTTCGAGCTCGATCAGGATGCGCGTCATGGTCGGCTTGGTGACCACCTCGATCCGCGACAGGTCGCCCGGGCGCAGGGGTCCCTCGGTCTGGATCGTGGCGAGCGCGGAGACGAGTCCGTACCCGAGCGAGGCCGAGTCGGTGCGGGCACGACGGTTGATGCGTCCGACCGCCGCGGCCAGGCGTGCGGCGATCTCCGTGCGGTCCGGCTGGCGGTGGCTCATGCGGGGCTCCCGGGTCGTCGGGTCGAGGCGGTTCGACCGTGGTCGGAGCGATGCTACCGGTGCGGGCGGGACCGTTACCGAGCGCCGGGCGGGCCGCCGCCGCCGAGTGCACGAACGCCCGCTCCGTGGTCCGGAGCGGGCGTTCCTGTACGGAGTGACAGGTCCGTTCAGCTCGGGCGGTGCTGCTTCTCGCCCGGGAGCAGGTGGATCGCCTCGGTCGCCAGCTCGGCGGCCACGTTGTCGCCGCTCTCGGTGGCGTCGCGCAGGCGCCGGAAGTCCGCGGTCAGCTGGTCCCAGTCGATGAGCTCGTCGAGGTTCGGCAGGCGCAGACGGAAGGCGAGCCCGTCCGTCGTGTCGCGGCACACCCGCTGCAGGTTCTCGTTGCCGCAGGCGTCGACGTAGAGCCCGAAGACGGACAGGGCGTCGTGGTTGACGGCAGGGACGTCGTGGGCGTCGAGCTCGGTGATCGTCCGGTCCAGCTGCGCGAGGATCTTCTTCCGCGTCGACGCCGTGAGCCGGGGGACGGCCAGGCGGACGACCCCGCCGAAGAGCACCCCGAGGGTCTGCATCGCCTCGACGACCTCCTCGGCCTTCGGCGTGGTGACCCTGGTGTAGCGGTTCGGTGCCATCTCGATGAGACCGGCGCGGGCGAGCTGGCTGAGGGCCTCGCGGATCGGGGTGCGGGAGACGCCGAGCCAGGCGATGAGCTCGTCGTCGTTGAGGCGTTCACCGGGCTCGAGCGTGCCGTCCATGATCGCGGCGTGGATCTTGTGGCGGACGGTGTCGCGGAGCAGTTGGTGCTCGGTGGGGGCGCTGCTGGGGACCGGCATGCGGGTGTCCTCGTTCTCGGTGGACGGTGTGGGACGCCGGAACCGGTCGGTGTCGGCGCGTGATCACCGTACCTGATATGTGAACGGTCGTCCGTCACGCGTCGCCGGGGCGGCGCCGGTGCTCAGGCCTCGTCGAGGAGCCGGACCGTCAGCGGGTCCTCGGTGCCGTGGAACCAGCGGTCGAGGACCGCGCGGAACGGTGCCGGGTCCACCGCGGCCCGGGCGAACAGCGTCATCGACGAGCGGGCCTTCAGCGCGTCGATCCCTCCGAACAGGTCGTCCGCGCTCCGGGCCGGAGCAGTCGCCGCGGTCCTGGCAGCCTCGAGCAGTCGGGGTCCGAGCACGGGGTGCGCCAGGTACGCCCGCGCCTCGGCGAGGCCCTCGAGCGCGTACCGCTGCGCCGTCGCACTGCGCCCGAGCCCGGCGAGCTGGGGGAACACGAACCACATCCAGTGCGAGCGCTTCCGGCCGGCCGCGAGTTCCTCCAGCGCCTGCTCGTGCACGCCCTCCTGCGCGCGCACGAAGCGGTCGAGGTCGTACCGGTCGCGGTCCTGCCGGTCGACGGCGTCCCCGTCGACGTTCACCGCACGACCCCGCCCCATGCGTACCGCACCGTCGTGGCGTCCACGACGAGCAACGAGTCGGGCTCCCGGTCGAGGAGTCCGGGCAGCCCCACGGCGTCCGGCAGGTCGCCCTCGAGCCGCTCGAGCCGGGCGGAACGGACCGTCAGCGGCCCGTGCTGTCGCTGCCAGAACAGTGTCTGCGCCAGGTGTCGCGCGTGGATGCCCGAGCGGGTGGTGAGCGCGGCGGCGAGCGGCGTGTCCACCACCTCGCCGGCGGTGACCCGGACGACGGCGTCGTGCCGCGGGCGTGGTCGCGGCGGACTGGGCTGGCGGCCCCGCAGGAGCTCCCGAGCCCACCGCCCCGGGTGCGCCGCACGGGCCGGGTGCCGGACGGAGCGGTGGTCGAGGGTGTCCCCGCGACGGGTCGCCCGGACGTGCGAGAACGTGTACGGCACGCCGAGCAGGGTGTTCGCGGCGACGATCGCGGGTACGTGGCCGGTGTCGACCGTGCGGTACACGATGCCGTGGCGCCCCCTGGTGTCGACGGTCGGGATCTCGATCGTGACCTCGGTCATCGAGCCGAGTCGCCGTGAGGGCGGGAACGGCGGGACGGCCGTCTCGCGGAACACGTAGGCGGTCAGCCCGACCCACGCGCTCCCGTCGACCACGTCGGGCCGTGTGCCCCGCGGCACGAGCCGGGCGAGCGACGACGGGTCCCGGCGCCAGTGCGCGAAGACGACGTCCTCCCACGCGTGCACGGCGACCGGACGGTGCACGAGCGGGACCGCAGCCCGCCGGGCGACCGCCTCGGTCACCGACGCGGCGCGTGTCGGCCGACGCGCACGGCCCAGGCGACGAGCGGGGCCTGCAGCGGCAGCCGCAGGACGCCGACCAGTCGTGCGACGCGACCGGCGCGCGGGCTGTCGAGCAGGTCGGCGGCCATCTTGACGTTCGCGGGGAACACCGCGAGGAACAGGGCTGCGGCCGCCCATCCGGACGCCCGCCGGGTGGCGGGGACGGCGAGCCCGGCGGCGATGCCGAGCTCGGCCACGCCGGACACGACCGTGGTCAGACGCGGCGGGAGTCCCTCCGGCACGATCCGGTCGTACCCGCGCGGGCGCAGGAAGTGCGTGACACCGGCTCCGCCGAGGAGCACGGCGAGCACGGTGGCGGTCCGGGTGGCGCGTCGGGAGCGCTCGCGTCGTCGCATGGCCCCATCGTGCACGCCGCCGCCCGTGTGGGTGCCGGGCGTCGCTCAGGTCAGCGCGGTCGCGACGAGGTCGAGCACCGCCGTGGCGACGTCGGCCTTGCTGCCCGAGGTCTCACGGACGACCTCGCCGCCGGGCACGAGCACCTCGATCGCGTTCTCCTCGCGCTCGAAGCCCGCGTCCCACCCGACGTGGTTCACGACGAGCAGGTCGGCCGGCTTCCGGGTGATCTTGGCGCGGCCGAGGGCGATCCGGGCATCGCGGTCGGGCTCGGTCTCCGCCGCGAACCCGACGACGATCTGCCCGGTGCGGCGCGCGCGCACGAGGTCGGCGAGCACGTCCGGGTTGCGGACGAGCTCGAGCGTCATGGTGTCGCCCTGCTCGTCCTTCTTCAGCTTGTCCGGTCGGACCTCGGCCGGTCGGTAGTCGGCGACCGCCGCGGTCATCACCACCACGTCGGCATCGGTCGCCGCGGCGTGCACCGCGTCGGCGAGTTCCCGGGCGGACCCGACCGGCACCACCGTCGCCCCGAGCCCCGCGGTGAGCCCGGCGTCGACGTTCGCGGCGACGAGCGTCACCGTCGCGCCCCGTCGGACGGCGTCCGCGGCGATCGCGACCCCCTGGCGACCGCTCGACCGGTTGCCGACGAAGCGCACCGGGTCGAACGGCTCCCGCGTCCCACCGGCGCTCACGACGACCCGGACCCCCGCGAGGTCGCCCTGGTCACCCCGCGCGCCCGTCGCCGCGGCACCGGAGCCCGTCCCCGCCACGGCACCGGCCGGGAGGCCCTCCCCGCCCTGGTCCCGTCGCCCCGCCTCCGCCGGGCGGTCGAGCACCGCCAGCGCCGCGGCCGTGATGTCCTCGGGTTCCGCCATCCGGCCGATCCCGGCGTCGTCGCCCGTGAGCGCACCGACCACCGGGCCGACGACGTGCACCCCCCGGTCGCGCAAGGTGCGCACGTTCGCGCGCGTCGCCGGGTGCTCCCACATCTGCGGGTGCATCGCGGGCGCGACGACCACGGGTGCCTCGGTCGCGAGCAGGGTCGTCCCGAGCAGGTCCCCGGCCAGGCCGTGCGCCATGCGCGCCAGCGCGTCCGCGGTCGCCGGGGCCACGACCACCAGGTCCGCCCGGCGTCCGAGCGCCACGTGCCGCACCTCGGCGACGTCGTCCCACACGCTCGTCGTGACGGGGTTCCGGCTCAGCGCCTCGAGCGTCGGCAGGCCCACGAAGCGGAGCGCGCCCTCGGTCGGGACGACGTGCACGTCGTGGCCGCGCTTGACGAGGTCGCGGACCACTCCGACGGCCTTGTAGGCGGCGATGCCCCCGGTGATCCCGACGACGACGGACAGACGGCGACCTGCTGCAGCATCCACGTCGGTCACGCTACCCGGAGCGCCGTGCGAGGATCGAGCCCATGTGCACCGTCGTCGTCCGCGTCGACCCCGCCGCCGCGTGGCCCGTCACCGTGCTGGCCCTCCGCGACGAGTCGCCCGACCGGCCCTGGGACCCGCCCGCCGCCTGGTGGCCCGAGCTCGACCCGACCGTGCGCGGCGTCCGAGACCGGTCCGCCGGCGGCGCCTGGCTCGCGGCCTCGGACACCGCCGGACTCGCCGTCGTGCTGAACCGCGCCGAGCCCGTACCGAGCGAGGACGGGACGTGGACGACCCGCGGGGTGCTGCCGCTCGACGCCCTGACCGGTGCGGCCCCGGGTCACGACGACGCGCTCCCCACCACCCGGGCGTTCAACCTCGTCCGGGCCACGGCCGACGGTGCCGCCGTCGACACGTGGGACGGCACGGCGGTCCGGACGACCGAGCTCGGGCCCGGCGTGCACATGGTCACCCACGGCGCGCCCGACGACCCTGCGGCACCGCGCATCGGTCGCTGGCTCGAGGCCTTCCGCAGTGCCCCCGCACCGACCGGCCCGCCCGTCCTCGGCCCCTTCGACGAACTCCGCACGGTCGACCACGGCGACGACGCGGGCGACGGCTGGAGCGGTTGGTTCAGCGTGCTCGCGAAGTCCTCGATGCTGCCCTCCGACCACCCGGACGCGATCCTCCGCGACGCGGTCGAGCCGGACGGACACGTCGCGACGCTGTCGGTCGTCGCCGCCGCGGTCGCACCCGGTCGGACGGTGCTGCAGCACGCCCGGCTCGCCCACCCGGGACGCCTGGACGGGTCGGTCGAGCTCCACCGCGCCTGAGGCACGACCCGGCGCTGCCGCCCGAGGACCCCCGATGCTGTGAGGAGCAGCAGCGCACTGGACGGTCCGGTCGTGGCCGGACGGCGTACGGTCCCCGACGTGACCCCGACCACACGGCCGTCCCCGCTCACCCCGGCGGGCGACGGCAGCCCCGCCCCGCGCCGCCGCCCCCGCGGCCGAGCCGTCGTCGCGACGGCGCTCGCCGCCCTCACCGCACTCGCCCTCGTCGGGTGCAGCGAGGACTCCTCGGTGGCCGCGGCACCGTCGCCGAGCGCGACCGGCCGCGCCTGGGACCACGCCCCGGGGGAGCGGATCGTCGTGATCGGCGACTCGGTGAGCGGCGGTCACGGGCTGACGCCGGAGCAGGCCTGGCCGGCGCTCCTCGCCCGGACCGAACGGTGGCAGCTGACGAACCTGTCCTGCGACGGCGCCGGGGTCGTCGCCGAGGGGGACCAGGACGAGTGCGCCAGCGCGTACCCGGGACTGGTGAAGCGCGCGGTCGACCTGCGACCCCGGGTGGTCTTCGTGCAGGCGAGCTCCAACGACCTGGGCGAGGACGACGCGCAGGTGACGAGCGCCACCGACCAGCTCGTCGCCCTGGTCCACCGCGACCTGCCCGAGGCCCGGGTGGTGGGGCTGAGCGCCGTGTGGAACGAGCAGGCCCCGCCGGCGCAGCTCGCGACGATCTCGCACGCGCTCCACCGGGCGATCCGGCGCGACGGCGGCACCTACGTCGACGTCGGGCAGCCGCTGTCCGGCCACCCTGAGTGGATGCAGTCCGACGACGTGCACCCGACCGCCCGTGGGCAGCGTGCCCTCGAGGCCGGGGTGATCGCCGCGTTCGCGCGTGACCACGTGCGGTTCTGACGCCGACGGGGCGGGTGTGGGTGGTACCTCCCGGCCGACGTGTCGCGACGGCCCCGTGCGCCGACCTGCCGTGACGCCGTGGTGCGCCGATCTGCCGCGGCGCCGCGGTCCGCTGACGTGTCGTGACGCAGTGGTCCGCCGACGTGCCGCGCCGCCGCCGCGCGCCGTCGTCAGGCGGGCGCGTGCGTGTCGGTGAGGTCCTCGGCG
>CAJYIG010000106.1 GCA_913774725.1 uncultured Curtobacterium sp.
CCGAGGCCGTCCGGGAGGCCGTCGCGACCGGAGGCGTCGTCTCGGTCGGCGGCGGAGCCGTCACGCACCCCGACACCCGTGCCGCCCTGCGCGGCGCGCGCATCGTGCTGCTCACGGTGTCACCCGAGGCCGTCGCCGCCCGGATCGCCGGGAGCGACCGGCCGCTGCTGGCACAGGGCGGGATCGACGCCTGGCAGACCATCGCCGACGCACGGGCGGCCACGTACGCGGAGCTCGCGCACGCGACGTTCGACACCTCGCGGCGCCCGATGTCGCACGTCGTCCGCGACGTCGTGGCGTGGGTGACCGACCAGCAGACCGGCTCCGACGCGGGGCGCACCGGCTCCGACGAGGAGCGCACCGGCTCCGACGAGGAGCACACCACCGGAGGGACACCGTGACCGCGACGAACCTGCCCGAGGGCACCACCGAGATCCGCGTCGGCGGCGAGGGCGGGTCCGTCGTCGTGGTCGGCAACGACCTCTTCGGCTCGGTCCCGGCGCTGCTCGGGCCCCGCGTGGCGAAGGTGCTCATCGTGCACGCACCGACACTCGGCGCCCGGGCGAACGAACTGCGTGCCGTGCTGGTCGACGCCGGTCTCGACGCGCTCATCGCCGAGGTGCCCGACGCCGAGGCCGCCAAGCGCGTCGAGGTCGCGGCGTTCTGCTGGCAGGTCATGGGCCAGGCGGACTTCACCCGGACCGACGCCGTCATCGGCCTCGGCGGGGGAGCCGTCACCGACCTCGCGGGGTTCGTCGCCGCGACGTGGCTCCGCGGCGTGCCGTTCCTGGCGATGCCGACGAGCGTGCTCGGACTGGTCGATGCGAGTGTCGGCGGGAAGACCGGGATCAACACCAACGAGGGCAAGAACCTGGTCGGGGCGTTCCACCACCCGCGCGCCGTGGTCGCCGACCTCGACCTGGTCCGGACGCTGCCCCGCAACGACGTGCTCACCGGGTTCGCCGAGATCGTGAAGGCCGGGTTCATCGCCGTCCCCGAGATCCTGGACGTCATCGAGGCCGACGTCGACCGCGTCACCGACCCGACGACGCCGGAGTTCCGCCGCGTGGTCGAGCTCGCGATCGCGCTGAAGGCCGAGGTCGTCTCCGAGGACTTCACCGAGCAGGGCCGCCGGGAGATCCTGAACTACGGGCACACCCTCGGTCACGCGATCGAGCACGCCGAGCGCTACCAGTGGCGGCACGGTGCGGCGGTGTCCGTGGGCATGGTGTTCGCCGCGGAACTCGCCCGACTCACGGGGCACCTCGACGACGCGACCGTCGACCGGCACCGGTCGATCCTCGCGTCGTTGGAGCTCCCGACGACCTACGGGATCGGACGGTGGGAGGGCCTGCTCGCGACGATGCGCCGCGACAAGAAGGCACGTGCGGGCATGCTCCGGTTCATCATCCTCGACGGGGTCGGCAAGCCCGTGACGCTCGAGGGCCCCGAGGACCACCTGCTGTTCACCGCCTACCAAGAGGTCGGCGTCTAGCGGAGGGTCGGGCGGGTCCGACGCCACCACCACTTCAGACGCATGGAGAGCGTGAGCACGCCCGTGCGTTCCCATTCGCGCAACTCGTCGACCGTTGCGCCGTTCTCCCACGCCCAGTACTCGTCTCCGTCGCGATCGGGGTCGAGCGCGTCGGGCAGTGGCTTGAAGATCCGCATCATCCGAGGTCTCCTCCTGTCGATCCGTCCGATCGCTGGCCGGGATCCGAGCGGCCTCGTAGTGCGCGGTGCGCCAGCCGCCGGTCGGCCTTCGGCCACCACGCTACGGTCGCGAGGTTCCTCAGCACAGCGATCGAGATGTCGTGTGCACGGTCCCCGGGACGTTGTCGGAGCGCCCAGGTGAAGCGTTCCCAGGCGTGGTGCCGCACCGCGGTGCGCCTCGCCTGGAACGCGCCGAACCAACTGACGACGGCGGCCGCGATCGACGCGGCGGCCGCGATCACCGTGGTGACCAGTGCGGTGTCCATGTGAGGAGCGTCTCGCAGTGAACCCGGCCGGATGCGGTGGATGAGCCGACCTGTGGACGGTGCGCCGCGCCTCCCGACTGTGCAGGAGCGGAGCGGGTCCGCAGGGCCGGGGAGCAGACTGGTCCGGTGCCCACCCCGCCCCGCCTGAGCGACCTCGGCCAGCAGGACGTCGCCGTCGGCAGCCTGCGCTCCCGCGCCCGTCGCTTCGCCGAGCTGCTGTCGATCGCCCGCCGCCACGAGCTCGTGCCCTTCCGCCGCCTCGACTTCACCCGTGACCCGGAGACGTCGGACCTGCGCCGACGGCAGGCCGACCACCTGCGCCGTGCCCTCGAGGAGGCGGGTGGCGGCTTCGTGAAGATGGGACAGCTCCTGTCGACCCGCGACGACCTGCTGCCGGACGAGTGGACCGAGGAGCTCGCACACCTGCAGCGGAGCGTCCGCCCCGCCGACCCGGCCGACGTCGCCGTGCTCGTCGAGGAGGAGCTGGGGGCGCCCGTCGGCGAGGTGTTCGCGTCGTTCGACGCCGAGCCGGTGGCCGCGGCGTCGATCGCGCAGGTGCACCGCGCGACCCTGCGCGACGGCACGGTCGTCGCGGTGAAGGTCCAACGACCCGGCATCGATGCCGCGGTCCGCCGTGACGTCGACATCGCACTGCGAGTGGTCCGGTTCCTGGCGCGGACGAGCACCGAGGCCCGACAGGTCGGGGTCGCCGACGTCGCGCAGCAGTACGCCGACGACCTGGTGCGGCAGGTCGACTTCACGTCGGAGATGCGGAACCTGACCGCCCTCCGTGCGGCACAGGCGCGGAGCGCCCGGCCCGACGCGGTCGCCTACCCGGAGCCGTACCGCGACCTCTCCGGGCGTCGGGTGATGGTGATGGAGTTCCTCGAGGGGGAGACGCTCAGCGCACTGCGGGCAGCAGGCACCGGACAGGACCTCGACACCCCGATGCGTGCCGTGCTCGACGCCTTCCTCCGGCAGATCGTCTTCGACGGGATCTACCACGCCGACCTGCACCCGGGGAACGTCGTGCTGCTGCCGGACGGCCGGCCGGCCCTGATCGACTTCGGGTCCGTCGGGCGGCTCGACCCGGGTCTGCGCGGCACCGTCCAGGACCTGCTCGCCGGCTACATCCAGGACGACACGGAGCGGATCGCCGATGCGGTGATGCGGATGGCGCCCGTGCGCGACGCCGAGGACGAACCGGACTTCCGTCGGGACATCGCGGCGTTCGTGGCGGACGAGCTCGGGCCGGGGGCGCGGATCGGCGTCGAGACCGTCGACGACGCCGTCGCCGTGTTCGGGCGCTACCGGCTCAAGCCACCACCGGACTTCGTCGCTGCAGCCCGTGCGCTGGCGATCTTCGAGGGCACCCTGCGGAGCCTCGCACCGTCGTTCGACCTGCTCGAGGAGTCCCGCGACCTGGCCCGGCAGCAGATCCGCGACCAGCTGCGGCCGAGGGCCGTGCGGGACCTCGCGGTCCGCGAGCTGTTCGGGGTGGTGTCGGCCGCGCGGAAGCTGCCCCGACGGGTCGACCGGATCACCGAGGCGCTCGAGACCGGCAAGCTCGCGGTCAACATCCGGCTCTTCTCGGACCGGCGCGACCGCGAGGTGGTCTCCGGACTCGTCCGGCGCGTCCTGCTCGTGCTGCTCGGAGCCGGGGCCGGGGTGCTGGCGATCGTGTACCTCGCCTCGCCGGCGCGACCGACGGCGGTGCTCTCCACCGGTGCGGCCGGTGGGATCCTGGGCGGGACCGCCGTGGTGCTGCTGGTCTGGGCGGCGGTCGACGCGTGGCGGGCGCGACGGCGGCGGTGAACCCGGTCCGACGGTCCTCGTCCGCTACACTCGTCGGGGCGTCGGCGCGGGCACACCCCGTCGTCGCCGGGACCGGACGCACGTCCGGGAGACCTTCACAACACCATCGAACGGAAGACCCATGGCGAGTACCACTGACATCAAGAACGGCGCCGTTCTCATCATCGACGGGCAGCTCTGGTCGGTCGTCGAGTTCCAGCACGTGAAGCCGGGCAAGGGCGGCGCCTTCGTCCGCACCAAGCTCAAGAACGTCGTCTCGGGCAAGGTCGTCGACCGTACGTTCAACGCCGGCGCGAAGATCGACACCGCGACCGTGGACCGTCGCGACTACCAGTACCTGTACCAGGACGGCGAGTCGTACGTGTTCATGGACACCGACACCTACGACCAGGTCCCCGTGTCGGAGACCGTCGTCGGCGACGCCAAGAACTACCTGCTCGAGTCCGCCATGGTCACCATCGCGATGAACGAGGGCAACCCGCTCTACATCGAGCTCCCGACGTCGATCGTCACCGAGGTCGAGACCGAGCCGGGCCTGCAGGGCGATCGTTCCTCCGGCGGCACGAAGGACGCGACGATCATCGCGACCGGCCACCGCATCCAGGTGCCGCTGTACCTGGAGAACGGCACCACCGTGAAGATCGACACGCGCGACGGCAGCTTCCTCGGCCGCGTCAACAACTAGGCGTCCGCCACATGAGTGCTCGTTCGAAGGCCCGCAAGCGCGCCCTCGACATGCTGTACGTCGCCGAGGTGCGTGAGCTCCCGATCGCGGACGTGCTGGCCACCGAGACGGTGCGGCACCTGGACCAGCCCGAGCGTGCCTCGAGCTGGGACTACGCCCGGCAGATCGTCACCGGTGTCGACGACGACCGCGCGGCGATCGACAAGGTGATCGTCGAGCACGCGCAGGGCTGGTCCATCGCCCGCATGCCGGTGCTCGACCGCTGCATCCTGCGGATGGGTGTCTGGGAGCTCCGGTACAACCCGGAGGTCCCGGACGCCGTCGCGATCGCCGAGGCGGTCGAGCTCGCGCAGTCGCTCTCGACGGACGACTCGGCCGGCTTCGTGAACGGTGTCCTCGGGGCCGTGGCGGGCGGCCGTGCACCGTCTGCCCGGAGCACCGGACAGGCCGCCGCACCGTCCGGAGCGGGCGCTGCGCAGGCCGCCGCACCGTCCGGTCGGACTGTCGCGGGGGACCAGGAGTCCGAGTAGGGTTGTCCACGTCAGCATCCTTTAAGTCCGTCCGGTGAGGCGGGGAAGGAGGTCGGCGTGGGCACCAGAACGGTCCTGCAGCACCCCGACATCACGCGTGCTCTGACACGCATCGCGCACGAGATCCTCGAGGCCGACCACGGCGCCTCGGACCTCGTGCTCCTGGGCATCCCGACGCGGGGTGCCGTCCTGGCCGAGCGGCTCGACCGCATCCTGGCCGACATCGACCCCGAGTGGGCGGCGCAGCGCGACCAGCGGCTCGGGACACTCGACGTCACCATGCACCGGGACGACCTCGGCCACGGCATCGGTCGCGCGCCGCACCGGACGACGATCCCGACGAGCGGCATCGACGGCAGGGTCGTCGTGCTCGTCGACGACGTGCTCTTCTCCGGGCGCACGGTCCGCGCAGCGCTCGACGCGCTGCAGGGGATCGGCCGGCCGCGTGCCGTCCGTCTCGCGGTGCTCGTGGACCGGGGACACCGCGAGCTGCCGATCCGTGCGGACCACGTCGGCAAGAACCTGCCGACCGCCTCCGACGAGCGGGTCACGCTGCGCCTGACGGAGACCGACGGCACCGACGAGGTCGTCATCGAGCAGCCCGACGCGCAGCAGGGGGACACCCGGCGGTCGCAGCAGCCGACCGAGCAGGGAGGGACGGCGTGAAGCACCTCCTCTCCACCGCCGACCTGTCCCGCGACCAGGCCGTCCGGATCCTCGACGTCGCCGAGGAGATGGCCGAGGTCAACACCCGCGAGGTCCGGAAGCTCCCCGCACTGCGCGGCAAGACCGTCGTGAACCTCTTCTTCGAGGACTCCACCCGGACCCGCATCTCCTTCGAGGCCGCCGCCAAGCGCCTGTCCGCCGACGTCATCAACTTCGCGGCGAAGGGCTCCAGCGTCTCCAAGGGCGAGTCGCTCAAGGACACCGTGCAGACCCTCGGCGCGATGGGCATCGACGGCATCGTCATGCGGCACCCGGCATCGGGCGCCCCGCGGGTCCTGGCCGAGGCCGACTGGATCGACGTCCCGGTCGTCAACGCCGGCGACGGCACGCACGAGCACCCGACGCAGGCCCTGCTCGACGCCTTCACGATGCGGCGTCGCCTGCACGGCGAGGCCAGCCGCGGCAAGGCACTCGACGGCATCCGGGTGACGATCGTCGGCGACGTCCTGCACAGCCGCGTCGCCCGGAGCAACGCCTGGCTGCTCCGTACGCTCGGCGCCGAGGTCACCTTCGCGGCCCCGCCGACCCTGCTCCCCGCGGTGGACCGCCCGTTCGGTGCCGCCGTGCACCACGACCTCGACGTGGCCCTCGCCGAGGACCCGGACGTCGTGATGCTCCTGCGCATCCAGCAGGAGCGGATGAACGACGCGTTCTTCCCGAACCCCCGCGAGT
>CAJYIG010000107.1 GCA_913774725.1 uncultured Curtobacterium sp.
CGGCCGGGAGGCGCTCCACAGCTCAGGCGATCGTCTCCCGTCCACGCCGTGGTCGCGCGAGACTGCCGCGCATGTCAGTCACGCCGACTCCCGTCCTCGCCGCTCGTCCGGCGGACCTCCGCGACCCGGTCCGCCTGTTCCACGGGGTCGGGGTCGAGCGCGAGGCGTGGGACGCGCTCGATGAACCCGGGCGCCGACGGCTCGTGGTGCGCGCCCGCCTCGCGGCCCTGCACCGTCCGGCGGTCGTCTCGCACCGGTCCGCCGGGGCGCTGTGGGGACTCCCGGAGCTCGGGCGCTGGGACTGGCGCCTGCACGTGACCGATCCGGCGCTGCTGAAGACGCACGTCGGCCGACGTGCGTCTTCAGCAGGACGAGTTCGTCACCGGTGCCGGACGCTTCCGGGTCGACTTCTGGTGGCCGTCTGTCGGCGTCGTCGGTGAGTTCGACGGCCGGGTGAAGTACGACGACCTTTCGACACTCTGGTCCGAGAAACGTCGCGAGGACGCACTGCGACGGCTGCCCGAGGTCGAGGGGTTCGCGCGGTGGGGCATGCGCGAAGCGCTCGACCCGGGGCTCCTGGCTCCCGTGCTGCTCGCGGCGGGCCTCCCGCTCGGACGAGGCTGGGCCGGGCGAGCACGATGACCGGGTGCTCTGCCCATCGGTTCATCGAGACGCCGGCGTCTCGAGGGGAGCGCTGCTCATCGAGGCGCCGGCGTTCGGGGGAAGCGCCGTTCCGCGAGGCGCCGGCGTCTGCCCGATGCACCCCCGAACCACCGAGACGCCGCTGGATCCGCGGGCGTATCGACGAAGTGCGGGCGTCTCGACCCGACGCCGGCGTTCTGCGGGACGGACGGGGGCGCCCGCCGCGGGCTACGCGCTGCGCCAGTCGTCGGACGTGATGTGGCTGCCGCCGTGCGGGCCCATCTGCAGCATGCCGCCGTCGACGGGCAAGGACGCCCCGGTGATGTACGACGATGCCGGCGACGCCAGGAAGGCCACCGCGGCGGCGATCTCCCACGCGTTGCCCGGCCGTCCGAGCGGGACCCCGGGTCGGGAGATCGTGTGCGGGTCCTCGTCCTCGGCGCCCGTCATCCGGGTCGCGATCTCACCCGGCGCGACCGCGTTCGCGGTGATGCCGTGCTCTGCGAGCTCGATCGCGATGGTCTTGAGGAGTCCGCCGAGCCCGTGCTTCGCAGCGTCGTACGCGCTCGACCCGTACCGGGGTTGGTGCTCGTGCACGCTCGTGATGCCGATGATCCGCCCACCGGTGCCCTGGCGCACCATGTGTCGGGCAGCTGCCTGCAGGGTGACGAACGCCCCGTCGAGGTCCGTCGCGACCGTGTGCCGCCACTGCTCGAGCGTGATGTCGAGGAACGGGGCGCTGTCGCCCGTCCCCGCGTCGGCCACGATGACGTCGACGCCGCCGAGCTGTGCCACGAGCCGGTCGATCACGGCGCCCGCCCGGTCGAGCTGCGTCACGTCGATCCGCTCGACGAAGGCCTGGCGACCGGCCTGCCGGACCTCGGCGGCCGTCTCCTCGGCGCGCTCCGGCTCGGACAGGTACGTGATCCCGACGTCCATGCCGGCGGCGGCGAGCGCCACCGCGGTGGCTTTCCCGATGCCGGACTCGGCGCCGGTGACGATCGCGCGGGTGGGACGGAAGGTGGTCGTGGAAGCAGCGTCGCTCATGGGCCGGACCGTACGCGCGAGTGCCGCAGCGGCTGCCCGGAACCGCGCCTCCTGTACAGCGCACCGTCCGGACGGACTCCTCATCAGGGGTTCCGGTGCGCCTCCTCAGTTTCGTCACGGGTGTGTAACGAAACGTCCAGGTGTCGATCTCGGACACACACGCGAAACACTTCGGCCCTAGTTTTCTCGGCAACCCACGCGGAGGAGACCGCGCTCGACCCGATGCGGTTGGGCCTCCGCGCAGAGAAAGGGCTCCACGGATGACCAGAACCACCCGTGCCACGACGGCACTGGCAGTGGCGGGAGCGGCAGCGCTCCTCCTCGCCGCGTGTTCCACCAGCGGCAGCGCCGAATCCACCTCGTCCGCCTCCGCCGGCGGTGCGAAGAAGGACCCGGCGGCGAGCTGCAAGGCCCCCGACACCCCGAGTACCGACGCGCTGAAGATCGGCACGATCCTCCCGCTGACGGGCACCCTGTCGTACCTCAACCCGCCCGCCGAGGCCGGCGTCGGCCTCGCGGTCGAGGACATCAACTCGGCCGGTGGCGTGCTCGACAAGGACGTCAGCATCGACCCCGCGACCGACTCGGGTGACAGCAACGACATGACCGTGTCGAGCTCGGCCGCGACGAAGCTCGTCAACGCCAAGGTGCCGGTCGTGATCGGTGCGGAGTCGTCCAGCGTCACGCTGAACGTCATCGACCAGCTGACGAGCAACTGCATCGTGCAGATCTCGCCGGCGAACACCGCGACCGACCTGTCCGGGTACTCGTCGCACTACTTCCGGACCGCGCCGCCGGACTCGGTGCAGGGTTCGGCGCTCGGCCAGCTCATCACCGGTGACGGCAACGCCAAGGTCGCGTTCCTGGTCTTCAACGACACCTACGGCACGGGTCTCCGCGACACCGTGCAGAAGGCGGTCGAGGACTCGGGCGGACAGGTCGTCTACGGCGGCAAGGGCAAGGGTCAGGAGTTCCCGCCCGGCCAGACGACGTTCTCGTCCGAGGTCACCGCTGCGCTCGCCGCGAAGCCGGACGCCATCGTGGTGCTCGCCTTCGACGAGACGAAGTCGATCATCCCGGAGCTCAAGTCCCAGAACGCCGACATGTCGAAGATCTACATGTCCGACGGCAACACGGCGGACTACTCGAAGGACTTCGACCCGGGCACCCTCGAGGGCGCGCAGGGCACGATCCCGGGTGCGAGCCCGAAGGACGAGCTGAAGCAGCGGCTGTCGGACTTCTACCAGAAGACCGCGGGCAAGGGGCTCACCGACTACTCGTACGCCGCTGAGTCGTACGACGCCACCACCCTGGCCGCACTGGCCGCGGTGAAGGGCAAGGGCACCGATTCGGGCACCATCCAGGCCAACATGGCCGCGGTGTCCGGCGCCGACGGCGGCACCAAGTGCGAGACGTTCGCGGCGTGCAAGGACCTGCTCGACAAGGGTGAGTCCATCCAGTACACCGGCCCGTCCGGCATCGGTCCGTTCGACAGCAAGAACGACCCGTCGAGCGCCTACATCGGCATCTACAAGTTCGACGGCGACAACAAGCCCGTGTACCAGAGCGCCATCCAGGGCTCGGTCTCGAAGTAACACCACACGGCCGTCTGGGCCCGAGTCTCGTCTCCACGGAGGCACGACTCGGGCCCAGCGTCATGTCTCGGGGCCGAGAGCGCGAGGAGTGTCGCCTCGCGCGAGACTCAGGGCGCCCGAGCCCGGCACGAGCGCAGGCCGGACGGGAGGCCCGGCTCCCCTCCCTCAGGCCGGCTCGGCC
>CAJYIG010000108.1 GCA_913774725.1 uncultured Curtobacterium sp.
GCCCTGGCCGGGACCGCGCGGAGCACCCGGGCCGGGACCGCGCGCGGAGCAGCCGGACCGGGACCACGCTCAGGCCGGGTTCGACCGGAGCAGTCGCTGCGTCGCGATCATCGTTCCACCGAGCACCGCCGGGATCCCACCACCGGGGTGCACCGATGCGCCCACCCGCCACAGCCAGGGCCGCCACCGGTCGTTGTAGGTCGGCCGGTGGAACGGGCCGCTCTGCCACGGCGGCCGCGCGGCTCCGTAGAGCGCCCCGTGCGGTTCACCCCCGGTGCCGTAGTAGGCCGGGTCGAGCACCACGTGGTCGTCGACCAGGTCCGTGATCGGCCGGTCGAGCCCGAGCGCCGCCGAGACCCGGTCGACCTCGCGCCGCACGAACGGGTGGTCGATCGTGTAGTGCGCACCGTCCGCTGGTGCGGTGAGCAGCACCCCCACGGTGCCGTGCGGGTTCGGGGACAGCTCACCCGCGCGGTAGTGGTTGACGAACACCAGGGTGTCCGCCGGCTCGTCGCCCGCCTCGAGGCTCCGGTGCAGTGCGTCCGGCTTCGTCGGCAGCACGACGCTGTGCGTCGCCAGACGCGCCGGGAGTTCCTCGCGCAGCACGCCGTACAGTGCGACGGCGCTGCAGGACAGGGCGCGGGGCCGGGAGCGCGAGCGGGACAGCGGCCCGGGCAGCGGCCCGGACAGCGACCGTGCCAGCGACGGCACCGGGGACGGACCGGTCAGCGCGGCCAGCCGGTCGGCGTCGAGCGCACTGACCACCAGGTCCGCGACGTGGCGCCCGCTCTCGGTGGTGACGCCGCCGCGGTCGATGTGGGTGGCGGCCTCGCCGGTGCGGACGTCGACGCCCGCTGCCTCGGCCAGTCGTTGCAGGGCGAGCACGACCTCGTACACGCCACCCTCGGGAACCCAGGCGCCGGTCTCCGCCATGATCGCCGGCATGCTCGCGTACAGCGCCGGGGTGCGCGCCGGGGACACCCCCGCGTTGAGGGTGTGGATCGCGATGACCTCGCGCAGCCCGTCCGGCAGCCAGGGCAGCCCGTCGAGGTACGCGCGCGTGGTGAGCCGCGAGCCGTAGACCGACAGCAGTCGTCGGACGGCCGGCAGGGCGGCTCGATCGAGCGGGTCGGCGAGCAGCAGCCGGGTGACGTCGTCGGCGAGCGGCGCGTGCAGGTCGGCGAACCGTCGCCAGGCCGGGTACCAGGGGTGGTCCGGGGCGACCGGCAGCGCGGTCTCCTCGCCCCGGTGGAAGTACCGCCCCACCTCGGGCATGCGCACCAGGTCCAGGTGCCCGTCCTCGAGCGGACGCTCGGTACCGACCGGGCCGTCACCCAGCCGCCGCAGCAGCTCGTCCCAGACCGCGGGGAAGGTGACGAGCGACGGGCCCGTGTCGATCCGGTCCTCGCCGAGCTGGATGCGACGGCTCTTGCCGCCGAGCCGGTCCGAGGCCTCGAGCAGGGTCACCCGGTGCCCCGCGGTGGCGAGCAGGGCGGCGGCGGCGAGACCACCGATCCCGCCTCCGACGACGACGATGCGACTCACCGGGAACCTCCGAGGACGATGGACACCAGGAGGAGCACCCCGGCGAAGGACCCCGCGATGTACGGGAAGGCGACCGACAGGGGGTACAGGCGGTGGCCGGTCTCCGGCATCGGGTCGCGCAGCAGGCGCACGACGAGGACACCGGCGATGAGCAGGTTGACGGCGGCGACCGGCAGGCTGACCAGGGCGAACAACACCGTCGACACGAGCCACCACGCCCCGCTCCACAGAGCGGTGCCCCGGGGCTCGAGCCGGACCGCGGTCGTGGTGATGCCCGCGTCGCGGTCCTCGACGATGTCCTGGACGGCGTCGAAGGCGTGCTTGGCGACGCTCCACGCCATCAGCCCGACCGCGGCCGGCCACACCGGCTCGTCCCCGAGCGCGAACGGCACGATCACCAGCGGCAGCGCGTAGGCGGCGTTGCTGAGCGAGTCGAACCACGGCCGGGCCTTGAACCGCAGCGGCGGCGCCGAGTAGCAGACGAAGACCACGGCGTAGAGCAGGATCGCGGCGGTCGCGAGCGGCGGCAGCGTGACGAGGAAGGCGACGAGGAACGGCACGTTGGTCACCGCGACGGCCCAGAGAATGAGCCGCACCTCCGACTGCCGGATCCGCGCCCCCTCGATCGAGCCCTTGCGCGGGTTCGTCGCGTCGGTGTCCTGGTCGAAGACGTCGTTCACGCCGTAGATGAGCAGGTTGAACGGCAGGGTCAACCAGATCAGGACCGGCAGCGCCCGCACGTCGAACAACGCGCCGGTGAGCCAGACGGCCACGAGCCCCGAGCCGATCGTGTTGATCCACAGGACCGGCCGCGAGATGTGGGCCAGCCGGCGCACGGTCGCACCGGCCCCGGACAGCACGGTGCGGGGCATCGGTCCGGTCCCGTCGGTCACCGGCCCGAGCGTACCCGGCGCCCCCGACCGGCGGCCCGCGGTGCGCACCAGGACGCGGCTCACGGCGCACGGCGCGCGGCTCGAGTGGTCCGCAAAAGCGACAGAAAGCGCGCAACCGTTCGCGGCGACCTGTCGCTCTCGCGGAAGAATCAAGGCACACCGGCGCCCCCGACCGGCGCCGGCGCCGAGCCGGCGCGGCCGCTACTCCACCGTCACGAGCGTCCCGAGCGGCAGCGCGTCGATCGCCACGACACCGTCCGCCGACAGCCGGACGCACCCGTGCGACACCGCCCCCGAGGCCGCCGCGTTCCAGTGCAGCCCGATGAGCCCGCCGTCCGACCCGCCGTACGGCTCGTCGTCCGCGCTCGAGTGCAGCGAGGTCAGCTGGATCGGGTGGTCGCCCGTCCCCTGCGAAGGATCGACGTACCGCTGCTCCAGGTAGCCCGTCACCCCGGTCGGCGTCGGGGTGTCCGCCGTGCCGACCCCGGCGGGGAAGCTGCGGGACACCTGTCCGGTCGACGACACGATCGACACGGTCTGGTCCGCCGTCGAGATCACCACGTGCGACGTCGGTGTCGCCTGCTGCTCGAGGGACGCCGCGGGTACCCACGCGGCGGTCTGCGCGGCGGCGTGCCCGCCTGCCGCCGAGGGCAGCGCCTGCCGCGCCGGCGTGAGGACGAGCTCCCACGCCCCCTCGTGCCGCAGGCCCACCACCGTGGTCGGCTGGCCGAGGAAGTCCGTGGCCGCGAAGCGCGCGACGGGGTGCTGCCGGTCGCTCCCGAAGAGCGGGGCGTCGGCGCGGAGGCGGAATACCTCGGCGGCGGAGACGGTCCGGTCGACGGGCAGCAGGCCGCCGACCACGGCCGAGTAGCGGGCCTCCGGCAGCGCGGCGAGCGCCGCTGCGTCGACGGCGGGCACGGCCGGTGCAGCGCTCGCGGTCGCGGTGGGGCGGTGGGTCGTCGCCGGGACGGCCTCGCCGCCGGTGGCGCCGGTCAGCGCGGGCACCGCGATCGCGGCGGCGGCGGCCACGACGGCGGTGACGCCGACGGTGGTCCAGGTCTTGCGGTACGGCACGGGGATCTCCGGTGGTGCGGGGGGCGGGACGACGGACGGGAGGCACGTGGCCGGCCCGCCCCGCGCCTCCCGTCCG
>CAJYIG010000109.1 GCA_913774725.1 uncultured Curtobacterium sp.
AACTGGTCGTCGTACCCGCCGCACAAGCACGACACGAACCGGCCGGGCGAGGAATCGGACCTCGAGGAGATCTACTACTGCGAGACCGCCGTCGCCCGGGGCACCACCGCTCCGCCCGAGGCCGACCCGTTCGCGCTGCACCGCACGTACGCCTCGGACGACCGGCCCATCGACGAGTTCCGCCAGGTACGGACCGGTGACGTCGCCCTCGTGCCGTACGGCTGGCACGGTCCCGCCGTCGCCGCCCCCGGCTACGACATGTACTACCTGAACGTGATGGCCGGGCCGGACCCGGAACGCGTCTGGAACATCACCGACGACCCTGCCCACGGGTGGGTCCGTCAGGCGTGGGCCTCGGAGCCGATCGACCCACGCCTGCCCTACGAGAAGGAGCCCTCCCGATGAGCCAGCACACCGGCCCGGAGCAGACCCGTCGGATGACCGTCAGCCAGGCGCTCGTCGAGTTCCTGGCGAACCAGTGGACCGTCGACGGCGACGTCCGCGAGCGCACGATCCCCGGGATCTTCGGCATCTTCGGGCACGGCAACGTCGCCGGCCTCGGTCAGGCGATCAAGCAGCTGCACGTCGAGCAGCCCGGCCTGCTGCCGTACCACCAGGCCCGCAACGAACAGGCGATGGTGCACGAGGCCGTCGGCTTCGCCCGCATGCACCGACGGCGCGCGACGTTCGCGTCGACGGCCTCGGTGGGTCCCGGCGCGGCGAACATGCTCACCGCTGCGGCGCTCGCCACGACGAACCGGCTGCCCGCGCTGCTGCTGCCGTCGGACACGTTCGCGACCCGGACGACCGACCCGGTGCTCCAGCAGATCGAGATGCCGCACGACACCTCGCTGCAGGTGACCGACGCGTTCCGTCCCCTGTCCCGCTTCTTCGACCGCGTCGAACGGCCCGAGCAGCTGTTCTCGATCGCCCTCGCCGCGATGCGGGTGCTGACGGACCCGGCCGAGACCGGCGCCGTGACGATCGCCCTGCCCGAGGACGTGCAGGCCGAGGCGCTCGACGTCCCGGTGGCGTTCCTGCAGCCGCGCGAGTGGCA
Source organism: uncultured Curtobacterium sp. (assembly GCA_913774725.1). GTDB lineage: Bacteria > Actinomycetota > Actinomycetes > Actinomycetales > Microbacteriaceae > Curtobacterium > Curtobacterium subtropicum. Next base: position 1,058 of record CAJYIG010000109.1, read on the forward strand.
CGTCCGTCGACCGCTGCCGGAGCACGGTCCCCTGGCTCGTGCGGTGTCGGCGATCCGTGCGGCGAAGCGGCCGGTCATCGTCGCCGGCGGCGGCGTGCTGTACTCCGACGCGTCGGAGCAGCTCGCCGCGTTCGTCGAGGCGACCGGGATCCCCGTCGGCACCTCGCAGGCCGGCGGTGGGTCGCTCGTCTGGGACCACCCGCAGTACCTCGGCGGGGTCGGTGCGACGGGCACCGCGGCCGCGAACGCCATCGCCGCGCAGGCCGACGTGGTGATCGGCATCGGCACGCGGTACAGCGACTTCACCACGGCGTCGCGGACCGCGTTCCAAGACCCCGACGTGACCTTCGTCAACATCAACGTCGCCGCCTTCGACGCCCACAAGCACGGTTCGCAGCTGCCGCTGGTCGCGGACGCCCGGGAGGCACTGGTCGCCCTGACCGCATCGCTCACGACCGGCTCGTCGTACGCCGTCGACGCCGGCTACGCAGCCGAGATCGCGCAGCGGAAGCAGGAGTGGGACCGGGTCGTCGACGCCGCGTTCGCGCCGTCCGGCCTCGCGGTCCCCGGGCAGTCCGAGATCATCGGCGCGGTGCAGGCTGCGACCGACCCACGGGACGTCGTGATCCAGGCGGCCGGTTCGCTGCCGGGCGACCTGCACAAGCTCTGGCGCGTCCGTGACCCGCTCGGGTACCACGTCGAGTACGCCTTCTCGTGCATGGGCTACGAGATCGCCGGCGGCATCGGCGTCCGCCGGGGCGCCCCGGACCGCGACGCGATCGTCATGGTCGGCGACGGCTCCTACCTGATGCTGCACACCGAGCTCGTCACGGCCGTCGCCGAGGGCATCAAGATCGTCGTCGTGCTCATCCAGAACAACGGGTACGCGTCGATCGGGCACCTGTCCGAGACCGTCGGATCCGAGCGCTACGGCACGAAGTACCGCTACCGGGACGACACCGGGTCGTTCGAGAACGACGAGGTGCTGCCCGTCGACCTGGCGGCGAACGCTCGCTCGTACGGCGTCGACGTGATCGAGGTCCAGCCCGGGCCGGACGCGATCGCCGACCTGACAGCGGCGGTGCGGCAGGCGAAGGCGAACGACCACACCACGCTGGTGCACGTGCACTCCGACCCGCTCGTCTACGCCCCCGAGGGCAACGGCTGGTGGGACGTCCCGGTCGCCCAGACCTCGACCCTGCCGAGCACCCGACAGGCCCGGGCCGAGTACGAGCAGCAGGTCGCGTCGCAGCGCCCCCTGCTCGGCTGAACGAACCCTACTCCCACGAAGGACGACGACGTCATGACCGACACCCGAACCGCCGACGCCGCTGCCGCCGGCACCTCCGCCGCCGACGCAGCGGCCACCCCCGCCTCGATCCGCATCGGTACCGCCCCCGACTCCTGGGGCGTCTGGTTCCCGGACGACCCCGGCCAGGTGCCGTGGCAGCGCTTCCTCGACGAGGCCGCCGCCGCCGGGTACGAGTGGATCGAGCTCGGCCCCTACGGCTACCTGCCCACCGACCCGTCGCAGCTCGCCGACGAGCTCGCGTCCCGCGGTCTCAAGCTGTCCGCCGGCACGGTGTTCACCGGGTTCCACAAGGGCGACGACCAGTTCCAGCGGGCGTGGGACCAGGCGGTCGCGGTGGCCGGGCTCGCATCGGCGCTCGGCGCCGAGCACCTCGTCACCATCCCGGACCTCTGGCGGTCGGACGCGACGAACGAGGTCCTCGAGTCCCGCACCCTGACCGACGAGCAGTGGGAACGTCTCGGCAAGGGGCACGACCAGCTGGGCAGGGCGCTGCTCGAGGAGTACGGCGTCCACCAGCAGTTCCACACCCACGCGGACAGCCACGTCGGGACCTTCCGCGAGACCGTGCGGTTCCTCGAGGTGACCGACCCGCAGTACACGAACCTGTGCCTGGACACCGGGCACTTCGCCTACTACGGCGGCGACAACCTCCGCATGATCGCCGAGCACCCGGACCGCATCGGCTACCTGCACCTCAAGCAGGTCGACACCGAGCTGCTGTTCGACGTGCTGAAGAACGACGTCCCGTTCGCCACCGCCGTGGCGCAGGGGATCATGACCGAGCCGCCGCAGGGCACCCCCGAGCTCGCCCCGATCATCGAGGCCGTCGCCCGGATCAACCCGGACGTCTTCGGGATCGTCGAGCAGGACATGTACGGCTGCTCGGTCGACACCCCCGGCCCGATCGCCGAACGTACCTTCCAGCACATCTTCGGCTCGACCTCCGCCGCTCGCGTCCGCTGACCCGCAACCCCAGGAGAACCCCATGAGCACCACCGAGAACCTCCGCGTCGCCGTCGTCGGTGCCGGCGCGATGGGCAGCGACCACGTCCGTCGCATCACGTCCACGATCGCCGGTGCGGACGTCGTCGCCGTCGTCGACCCGGACACCGGCCGCGCGACGGCTGCTGCCGAGAAGGCACCGGGAGCGATCACCGCCGCGTCCTTCGAGGACGCCCTCGGCGCCACCGACGTCGACGCCGTGATCGTCGCCACCCCCGGATTCCTGCACGAGCCGGTCCTCGTGCCGGCGATCGAGCGCGGACTCGCCGTGCTGTGCGAGAAGCCCCTCACGACGAGCGCCGAGGACTCCTTGCGCATCGTCGAGCTCGAACAGGCGTCGTCCGAGCGCCCGCGGATCCAGGTCGGCTTCATGCGCCGGTTCGACAAGGGCTACCAGGAGCTCCGGGCGCTCCGCGAGTCCGGCGCGAACGGGGCGCTCCTCGCCCTGCACCACGCGCACCGCAACCCGACGACGCCGCCGAACTTCAGCGAGTCGATGCTCATCCACGACTCGGTGATCCACGAGATCGACATCATCCCCTTCCTGACCGGCGAGCCGATCGTCGCGGTCGAGGTGAAGAAGCCCCGCCGGAACTCGCTCGCGCCGGTCGACCTGCCCGAGCCGCAGTTCGTCCTGTTCACCACCGAGTCGGGGACGATGGCGATCGTCGAGATCAACGTCAACGCGCAGTTCGGGTACCAGGTGACGACCGACGCGGTGTTCGAGTCGGGCGTCGCCTACATCGGGCGCGAGACGACGATGAACGTCGTGTCGGCCGGTGTCTCGGGTCAGGGGGTCACACCGTCGTTCGTCGAGCGCTTCGGTGCCGCCTACGACGAAGAGGTCCAGCGCTGGGTCGACGCTGCCCGCACCGGTGGGATCGACGGCCCGAGCGCCTGGGACGGCTACACCGCGTCGGTCGTCGCCGAGGTGGCCGTGCGGGCGCAGCAGTCCGGCGCCCTCGAGCACGTGACCTACGCCACGGCGAAGCCCGCGTTCTACGGAGCGACGACGGACGCCGCCGCGAGCGCGCTCGCCGGGGCCTGACGCATGCCGAAGATCGCCCTCGACCCGACGCCGTTCCACCACGACCTGTCGCTGCTCGCGTTCCCGCGGAAGGTCGCCGACCTCGGGTACGAGCACCTGCAGCTGACCCCGCACCGGGACTTCATCCCCTTCTACCGACACCCAAAGGCCGACGACGACCTCGTCGACGCCTTCGCCGCGGCCTGCCGCGACGCCGACGTGGGCATCGCCAGCGTGCTGCCGGTCCTGCGGTGGTCCGGTCCCGACCGCGACGCCCGCGAGGCCGCGGTGACGAAGTGGAAGCGCGTCATCGAGATCACGAAGCGGCTCGGTGTGGACACCATCAACACCGAGTTCTCCGGTCGTCCCGAACGGGCGGAGGAGTCGGAGGACGCCTTCTACCGGTCGATGGAGGAGCTCCTGCCGATCATCGAGGCGTCGGACATCCGCGTGCTCATCGACCCGCACCCCGACGACTTCGTCGAGAACGGGCTCGAGGCGCTCCGCGTCATCCGCGGCCTCAACTCGAAGCAGGTCGGCTTCGTCTACGTCGCCTGCCACACGTTCCACTACGGCGGCAACCTGGACGAGATCATCGACGCCGCCGGTGACTCCCTGCAGCTGGTCCACGTCGCCGACGCCTACGACCACCGGCGGTCGCACGGCCTGCGCTACATCTCCAACCCACCCGGCAACACCGCGCGCGTGCACCAGCACCTGCCGGTCGGCCAGGCTGACGTCGACTTCGACGCCTTCTGGGCAGCACTCGACCGCGTGGGCTTCACGGCACGCGAGGACACCGTTGCGGTCTCCAGCGTCTTCGCCGAGGACGAGAACGCCGACGAGGTGTCGCGCTTCCAGCTCGACGCCATCAGGAAGGGACTCACCCGATGACCACTGCGCCGACCACCGAGGCCCTCGAGACGCCGGCGTCCCCCGGTGCCGACACCCGCCCGGTCACCCTGCAGGCCGCGACCCGGACGCCGACCGCGCTCTGGAACGACTCCGCCGACCCGCGGGAGCTCGCGACGGCGATCCGTGAGTACGGTGCCGTGGGTGCGACCTGCAACCCGGTGATCGCCTACACGTGCATCCAGCAGGACCCGGAGACGTGGGTGCCGCGCATCCGCGAGATCGCCGCCGAGCACCCGACCGCGGGGGAGTCCTGGATCGGCTGGAAGGCGGTCGAGGAGCTCTCCGTCGCCGCAGCCGCACAGCTGCTGCCGGCGTACGAGGCCTCCGGCGGACGCAACGGCCGACTCTCGATGCAGACCGACCCTCGCCTGCACCGCGACGCCGACGCCCTGGTCGAACAAGCCGTCCGCTTCTCGCGGCTCGCGCCGAACATCATCGTGAAGATCCCCGCCACGACGGTCGGCATCGCGGCGATCGAGGAGGCCGCCTTCCGGGGTGTGTCGATCAACGCGACGGTGTCGTTCACGGTCCCGCAGGTCGTCGCCGTCGGCGAGGCGATCGAGCGCGCACTCGACCGCCGCGCTGCCGAGGGACTGCCGGAGCAGGAGTTCGGACACGTCGTCACGCTCATGGCCGGTCGCTTCGACGACTGGCTCAAGACGGTCGTCAAGCGCGACCACGTGATGATCGACCCCGGGTACCTGGAGTGGGCGGGCGTCGCCGCGGTGAAGCAGGCGTACCGGGTCTTCCGCGAGCGGGGGTTCCGTTCGCGGGTGCTCGTCGCCGCGTTCCGGAACCCGCTGCAGTGGTCGGAGTTCCAGGGCGGCGACCTCGTGGTCTCGCCGCCGTTCCAGTGGTCGACGGACATCAACGACAACGCGTTCCCGTGGCGTCCCGACGCGATCGACGACGACGTCCCCGCCGAGGTCATCGCGGCGCTCCGCGCGGCCACGCCCGAGTTCGCCCGAGGGTACGACGTGGACGGCATGACGATCGACGAGTTCGACTGCTTCGGTGCGACGGTCACGACCCTTCGCCAGTTCCTGGACGCCGACGCGAAGCTCGACGCCCTCGTCCGCGACATCATCGTGCCCGCGGCATGACCGAGCCGGAGACGATCGGCGTCGGACTCGTCTCGGTCGGGTGGATGGGACGGCTGCACTCCCGCGCCTACCGCGCACTGCCCGACCACTTCCCGGAGCTCGGCGTCCGCCCGCGCCTCGTCGTCGCGGCCGACCCGGTGCCGGAGGCCCGCGACCAGGCCGTCGGACGCCTCGGGTACGAGCGCGCGGTCGCCGACTTCCGAGAGGTCCTCGCCGACCCTGCGGTCGACGTCGTCTCGATCTGCTCGCCGAACTTCCTGCACCGCGAGATGGCGGTCGCGGCGGCCGAGGCCGGCAAGCCGTTCTGGATCGAGAAGCCGATGGGCCGGTACGCGAGCGACTCCCGCGCGATCCACGAGGCCGTCGAGCGCGCGGGACTCGTGACGAGCGTCGGCTTCAACTACCGGCACGCCCCGGCGGTCCAGCGCGCCCGCGAGCTCGTCCGGAGCGGCCGTCTCGGACGCATCACGAACGTCCGCGGGTCGCTCCTCGCCGACTACTCGTCCGACCCGGAAGCCCCGCTCACCTGGCGGTTCGAACGGGAGCGGGCCGGCTCGGGCGTCCTCGGCGACCTGCTGTCGCACGGCCTCGACCTGGCGCAGTACCTGGTCGGCCGGATCGACAGCGTGACGGCGCTCGCCGAGACCTTCATCGAGACCCGGCCGAAGCCCGGGGCGGGGATCGTCGACCGGTCGGCAGCAGCGACGGGCGAACACGGCGCGGTCGAGAACGAGGACTACGCCGCCCTGCTGTTCCGCTTCGAGGGCGGCGCGGTCGGCACCATGGACTCGAGCCGCGTGATGCGCGGCCCCCACGCCGAGTACACCCTCGAGGTCTACGGCACGCGGGGCTCGGTCCGGTGGGACTTCCAGCGGCTGAACGAGCTGCAGGTCGCGCTCGACGGGCAGGAGGTCGACGGGTACGTCACGCACCTCGTCGCGCCGGGAGACGGCCACTTCGCGCGCTTCCAGCCCGGCGCGGGGACCGCGATGGGGTACGACGACCTCAAGACGATCGAGGCGGCCCAGTTCGTGGCGAGCGTGCTGCGCGGTGAGCAGCTCGCACCGTCGGTCGCCGACGGGCTCGCGGCCGCGTCCATCGTGGAGGCGGCGGAGGCGTCGCTCGTCGACGGCGCGTGGCACGACGTGGCGCGGGTGGACGGACGGCTGACGACGGACGCGGCGGCACCGGTGCTGTAGACGCACCGTGAAGCGGCCTGGAGGCGCGGTGCAGGCTGGCACCGCGCCTCCCGTCCGTCACGGGGCGACTTCCGGAGCGGCGCTTGTTAGTATGTAAGGACAAAGTTCCGAACCAGGAGGCACCATGCCGCTCGTCCGCATCGATCTCGTCACCGGCCGCACCCCGGAGCAGGTGCGCGCCGTCGCCGACGCGATCCACACCGCCATCGTCGACGAGTACGGCATCCCGGAGCGCGACCGGTTCCAGGTGATCACCGAGCACCCGGCGCAGCAGATCATCGCCGAAGACGCCGGCCTCGGCTTCGAGCGCACCGAGGGCGTCGTGATGATCCAGGTCTTCACCCAGGGCGGACGCAGCTACGACGCGAAGCAGAGCCTCTACCGCGCGGTCCACGATCGGCTCGCCGAGGTCGGTGTCGCGAGCGAGGACGTCTTCATCGGCTACGTCGAGAACGGTCCGCAGGACTGGTCCTTCGGTTTCGGCCGCGCGCAGTACCTGACCGGCGAACTCGGCGTGCCGTCCGCGAGTTGAGGCGGCTCCGCCGGTCTACTTGTCGACGAGGGTGACCTCGAACGAGTAGCGGTCCGGGCGGTAGCAGTGCACGCCGTACTCGACCGCCCGGCCCGAGGCGTCGTACGCCGTGCGGCTCATCGTCAGCACCGGGTCGCCGTCCTCGATCTCGAGCAGCGCGGCCTCGTCGTCCGTGACCGCGCGCGCCCCGATCCGCTGCTTCGCGACCCGCATCGTCACGCCACGTCCGCGCAGCAGCTGGTAGAGCCCGTGCGCCTGCAGGTCGGCGTCGGTGATGTCGGCGAACTCGGGCGGCAGGAAGTTCTCGAGGATCGCCATCGGCACGTCCTCGGCGAAACGGACCCGTCGGATGTGCGCGACGGTGGTGCCGGGCGCGAGACCGAGCGCCTCGGCGACGGCATCGGTCGCCGGGACGTCGTCGCGCTGCAGCAGCTTCGTCGCCGGTGCCTGCGCGCCCTGCGCCAGGTCGTCGTACAGGCTCGTCAGCTCGACCTTTCGCGTCACCGGACCGTGCACCACCTGCGTGCCGATGCCGCGACGGCGGACCAGCAGGCCCTTGTCGACGAGGTCCTGGATCGCTCGACGGATCGTCGGGCGTGAGAGCCCGAGGCGCTCGCCGAGGGCGATCTCGTTCTCGAGCCGGGCACCGGGCGGCATCGCGCCGGAGCGGATCGCCTCCTCGATGCGCGAGGCGACCTGGAAGTACAGGGGCATCGGCCCCGACCGGTCCAGGTCCATGAACAGGTCGGACGGCAGCTGGCCTTCGTTGGTCATCGCGGTCCTTCGGGGGAGACGGCACCGACGGCGGTGCCGGAGCGGCAATGTCGTGACAATACCACCGGGGTCCCCGCGCCCCGGGCGGGGCCGCCCCTGTCAGTCGGCGAAGATCATCGGGCGGTTCGACAGCCGCGGCTGGGCGGCCGCCCGGGGCTGCTCCGTCCGCGGTCGCACCGGCGCGATGTGCACCCGGGTCGCCGCACCGAGCGCCTCGACCGTGTCGCACCCGTGCTGCCCCGCGGCGTGCACGACGATCGCGGCGCAGGCCTCGGCGTCCGCGGCGGCGTCGTGGTGCTGGAAGCCCACGTACCCGGCCGCGCGCGCAGCGATCGGCAGGCGGTACGAGTCGAGCGTGTAGGTCTTGCGTGCCACCTGGAGCGAGCACAGCGAGTGGTGCTCGGCGAGCTCGGTACCCGTCGCCGAGCACCCGCCAGCGATCACACCCATGTCGAACCGGGCGTTGTGGGCGACCAGGACGTCCCCTTCGGCGAATGCCACGATGTCGCGGTACTGCTCGGCCCAGCCCTTGGCCCCGACGACGTCCGACGCGACGATGCCGTGGATGCGCGTGTTCCACTCGAGGAAGGCGTCGTGCCCGACCGGCGGCTGGATGAACCAGGAGGCCCGTTCGACCACGCGGCCGCCGCGGACCTTGACGAGTCCGACGGAGCAGGCGCTCGCGGGGGAGCTGTTCGCGGTCTCGAAGTCGATCGCGGTGAAGTTCAACGGCACGCCCTCGATGCTCGCACGGGGTTCCGACATCACCCGTGCGCGGCCCCGGCGTTGCGGCCCGGCGCGGTAGCGTCCGAGGCGTGCCAGCTCCGACCTCCCAGCCGCTCGTCCTCGTCCTGCCCGGTGCCGGCTACGGCCACCAGGCGCCCCTGCTCTGGTGGACGCGCGCGATCGCCGAGCAGCACGGCGCCCGGGTCGTCGCGCCCGCCTGGACGGTCGACTCCGCGGCGAAGGCGGAGCCCGTGGCCTTCGTCGAGCAGCAGGTCGAGCAGGCACTCGACGGCCGCCGCCCCGACCTCGTCGTCGCGAAGTCGTTCGGGTGCTTCGCCCTGCCCTGGGCGGTCCGGCTGGGCATCGACGGTGCGTGGCTCACGCCGGTCCTGACGCATCCTGCGGTGGGCGCGGCGCTCGCCTGGGCGGGCCCGGGAACCCTCGCCGTCGGCGGGTCCGCCGACGACATGTGGCTGCCGTCCGCGGTCGGGACGACCCGTGCCGGGCTGCACACCGTCGACGGAGCCGACCACGCGCTCGAGGTGCGCGGCGACTGGCGGCGGTCCCAGCGCCTCCAGTCCGACGTCCTGGGGCTGGTCGAGGAGCGCGTCGCGACGCTGGTGCGGTGAACCGGTGCGACGTACAGTCGGCGCATGGGGAAGTCGGGGGACCTGGACGAGCTGCTGGCGCGCGCTGACCGCGTCGACGCACGACCGCACACGGTCCGTCGCGGAGTCGGTCTGGGCGTGACGCTGCTCGCGACGGCGGGGCTGGTCGCCTGCATCGTCGTGGGGATCGCGCAGGGTCTGCTGCTCACGTTGCTGCGCTTCCTGTTCGGCATCTGGCCGCTCTGACCGCACCGGCCTGGAGGAGCGGGTCGGCCCCGGCGGGTCGCCGCCGGTAGGCTGTCCTCCCGTGGCTCTCACCATCGGAATCGTCGGTCTCCCGAACGTCGGCAAGTCGACCCTGTTCAACGCCCTGACCAAGAACCAGGTCCTCGCCGCGAACTACCCGTTCGCGACGATCGAACCGAACGTCGGCGTGGTGAACCTGCCCGACCCGCGGCTCGACCAGCTCGCGACGCTCTTCAACTCCGAGAAGACCGTGCCGGCGCCCGTGTCGTTCGTCGACATCGCCG
>CAJYIG010000110.1 GCA_913774725.1 uncultured Curtobacterium sp.
TCGTCCCCCAGGCTATCGGCTCGACGGCGTCCACAGGGCGCGGTGACGACCCTGTGGACGACGGCCCGCGCTCAGGCCCGGGCGGTCCGCTCCGTGACGGCGGCCCCGTGCCCGGGCAGCTGCTCCTCGGTCGCGAGCGCCACGATGTGCGGCGCGACCTCGGCCAGGGCCGCGGGCGTGTACCGGATGACCTGCTGCGGCCGGAGGAACGTCGAGGCCGACAGACCCGACCCGAAGCGCGCCTGACCGCCGGTCGGCAGCACGTGGTTCGACCCCGCCAGGTAGTCCCCGAGGCTCACCGGCGTGCTCGGCCCGACGAACACGGCACCGGCCGCGTCGATGTCGGCCAGCACGGCGTCGTCGTCGGCGGTCTGGATCTCCAGGTGCTCCGGCCCGTACGCGTTGCTCACGGTCGCGGCGTCGGCCAGCGAGTCGACCAGCACGACCGCGGACTGCGGTCCGTCGAGTGCGGTCTGGAGGCGCGCAGCCGTCCCCAGCGCCGCCACCCGTTCCGGGATCGCCGCCTCGACCGCGTCGGCGAACGCGGACGACGTGGTCACCAGGACGCTGCCCGCCTGCTCGTCGTGCTCGGCCTGGCTCACCAGGTCGGCGGCGACGTAGCCAGCGTCCGCGGTGTCGTCCGCGATGACGAGGATCTCGGTGGCCCCGGCCTCGGAGTCGATGCCGACGACGCCGCGCACCAGTCGCTTGGCCGCGGCGACGAAGTTGTTCCCCGGTCCGGTGACCAGGTCGACCGGCTCGAGGCCGATCTCGCTCACGCCGTACGCCAGCGCGCCGACCGCGCCGGCGCCGCCCATCGCGTAGACCTCGTCGATGCCGAGCAGTCCGGCGGCGGCGAGGATCGTCGGGTGCACCCGCCCGCCGTGGTCGCGCTGCGGCGGGGAGACCAGGGCGATCGACCCGACGCCGGCGACCTGCGCGGGGACCACGTTCATGACGACGCTCGACGGGTAGACGGCCTTGCCACCCGGCACGTAGAGGCCGACCCGCCGCATCGGCTGCCAGCGCTGGTGGACCTCGGCGCCGTCGGCCAGGCACGTGACCGATCCGGCGGGGACCTGCGCGGCGCTCGCGGCCCGGACGCGGCGGATCGCCTCGTCCAGGGCCTCGCGCAGCTCGGGGGTCAGGCCGGCGACGGCCGCGGCGATCTCGGCGGCGGGGACCCGGACGTGCTCCGGCGCTCCCCCGTCGAAGCGCTCCGCCTGCTCCCGGAGCGCCGCGGCCCCGTGCTGCCGGACCGCGTCCACGAGCTCGCGCGCGGCGTCGACGGCGTGGGAGACGTCACCGACGGCACGCGGCATGAGGCGGAGGAGGTCGGCACGGGCGGGCAGGCCGCCGCGGAGGTCGATTCGCTGCATCATCAGGCGTCCAGCGTACCGGCGGCGCCCGACAGCAGCGCCTCCGCGAGGGGACGGTGGTGCGCGGCCTGGTCGTCGTCCCACGCCCCGAGCAGCTGCAGGACGAGCACGCGGAACGCCAGCGCGCGGACGAGCAGCTGCGGCCACTCGGACACGGGCCACTCGGCCACGGTCGGCAGCTGTCCGAGCGCCGGGAGCCGTCCGATCGGCACCCCGTGCCAGCACACCGCGTCGACGGCGGCGACCGCGGCGGCGAAGCCCACCGGCCGCCACGTGGGCGCCCAGTCGAACACGGTCGGTGGTTCCCCCGGGGTGAAGAGCACGTTCCCGAGCAGGTCACGGTGCACCAGCTGCGACCGTGCGCCGACGGGGTGGAAGCCCGCGGCGAGCCGGTCGAGCAGCGGATCCGACGGCAGGGGCTCGGGTCCCCAGACGAGCCGGTCCGCCCGGCTCCACGGGTCGTCGGCCAGGTCGAGGAACGCCGGACGGGGCAGGTGCGCGACCGCGCGGTGGAAGGCAGCGCCCGCGGCGAGGACGTCCTCGACGCGGGTCGGGTCGGTCGCGCCGGGCAGCCACGCCCAGGCCTCCCAGCCGTCCACGAGCCAACCGCCGTCGGCGCTCGGGACCGGTCGCGGCGTGCGGAACCGGTCGGTGTGCGCGAGGCGGGCCAGCGTGGCGGACCGCCACCGTGCCTCCCGGACGTCACCGTGCGGACGCAGGACGATGCCGTCGGCCCGCCACGTCGTGCCCTGCCCACCGGGCAGCAGCAGCGGTCGCCGCTCCCCCACGCCGAACGCCCGGAGCACCGCGGCCGAGGGCGGCGGTGCTCCGGGGACGGTCACGTCGGTGCCTAGACCAGGCAGCGCGGCCCGAGCAGGCTCTTCAGCTCGCCGAACAGGTCGGGCGTCAGGTTCACCGGGAACGGCAGCTCGAACGTCCGGGCGACGTCGTCCTTGAGCAGCCGGAGCCGCACCTCGGTCTCGCCCTGGTGTCGGCCGAGCACGGCGGCGAGCTCGGTCACCGTCGACGTCGTCGCCTGGCGCTCGGGCAGGGACAGCGTCAGCGGTCCGGACCCCATCGCGTCGCCGACGTTCGGCTGGAACATGCTGACCGCGTGCAGGGCCTTGCCGTCGTCGCGGACGTTGACCCGGCCGCGGAGCACCACGATCGAGTCCGCCACCAGGGAGGGTCCGAACTCCTGGTAGGTCTTGCCGAGGAACATCACGCCGATCTCGCCGCCGAAGTCCTCGATCTGCACGATGCCGTACGGGTTGCCGCTCGACTTCGCGACGCGGTGCTGCACGCTGGTCAGCAGCCCGGCGACCGTGACCGTCTCGCCCTCGATGCCGTCGTCGGCGGCGATGAGGTCGGCGATGGTGATCGACTGGTGCTTCGCCAGTTCGATCTCGAGGCCGGCGAGCGGGTGGTCGGACACGTACAGCCCCAGCATGTCCCGCTCGAAGGCGAGCTTGTCGCGCTTCGACCACTCGGGCCGGTCCGGCACCTGGGACACCGGCGCGGACGCGGGCGTCTCCTCGGCGACCTCGGCGAACAGCGAGTCGAAGTCGAACCCGACGTTGCCGTTGGCCTCGTCGCGCTTCACCTTCACGGCGCCTTCGACCGCACCCTCGTGGATCTCGACGAGCGCACGTCGGGTGTCGCCGAACTCGTCGAAGGCACCGGCCTTGATGAGCGACTCGACCGTCCGCTTGTTCGCCGACGAGATCGGGATCTTCCGCAGGAAGTCGTGGAACGACTCGAACGCGCCCTTCTCCGTCCGGGCCTGCACGATGTCGTCGACGACGTTGAAGCCGACGTTGCGGATCGCACCCATGCCGAAGCGGATGTCGTCGCCGACGGCCGCGAAGAAGCCGATCGACTCGTTGACGTCCGGCGGCATGACCCGGATGCCCATCCGGCGGCACTCGTTGAGGTACAGCGCGAGCTTGTCGCGGGCGTCACCGACGCTGGTCAGCAGCGCCGCCATGTACTCGGCCGGGTAGTGCGCCTTGAGGTAGGCCGTCCAGAACGACACCACGCCGTACGCGGCGGAGTGCGCCTTGTTGAACGCGTAGTCGGAGAACGGCAGCAGGATGTCCCAGAGCGTCTTGATCGCCGCGGCCGAGTAGCCGTTGTCCTGCATGCCCTTCTCGAAGCCCGCGTACTGCTTGTCCAGCTCGGACTTCTTCTTCTTGCCCATCGCGCGACGGAGGATGTCCGCCTGGCCGAGCGAGAACCCGGCGACCTTCTGCGCGATGGCCATGACCTGCTCCTGGTAGATGATCAGGCCGTAGGTCGTGCCGATGATGTCCTGCAGGGGCTCCTCGAGCTCCGGGTGGATCGGCGTGATCGCCTGCTCGCCGTTCTTGCGGAGCGCGTAGTTCGTGTGCGAGTTCGCACCCAT
>CAJYIG010000111.1 GCA_913774725.1 uncultured Curtobacterium sp.
GCTCGGCGAACGCCTGGCGCTCCGACGCGTCCTTCGAGGTCTCCTCCGGGTTGAAGCGGAGGTTCTCGAGCAGCAGGACGTCGCCGTCCCCGAGGGCCTCGGCGGCCGCGGTCGCCTCGTCGCCGACGGTCTCGCCGACGAAGGTGACCTCCTTGCCGAGCAGCTCCGAGAGCCGCTGTGCCACGGGGGCCAGCGAGTACTCCTGCGCGGGCGTGCCGTCGGGACGACCGAGGTGCGAGATCACGACGACCCGCGCCCCGGCGTTGACGAGCGTGTTGAGCGTGCCCAGCGACGCGCGCACGCGGCCGTCGTCGGTGATCGTGCCGTCCTTGAGCGGGACGTTCAGGTCACACCGGACGACGACGCGCTTGCCGGCGAGGTCGCCGAGGTCCTCGAGGGTGCGGAGGCTCATGCCGAGAGTCGCTCGCCCACGTACTCGGTCAGGTCGACGAGGCGGTTCGAGTAGCCCCACTCGTTGTCGTACCACGAGGTGATCTTGACGAGCTTGCCGATGACCTTGGTCAGGCCGGAGTCGTAGATCGACGAGTGCGGGTCCGTCGTGATGTCGGTCGACACCAGCGGGTCCTCGCTGTAGAGCAGGATGCCCTTGAGCGGGCCCTCCGCGGCCTCCTTGTAGGCGGCGTTGATCTCGTCGACGGTGACCTCGGACGAGGTCTCGAGGGTGAGGTCGGTGATCGAACCGGTCGGCACCGGCACGCGCAGGGCGTAGCCGTCGAGCTTGCCGGCGAGCTCCGGCATGACCAGGCCGATGGCCTTCGCCGCACCGGTCGACGTCGGGACGATGTTCAGCGCAGCGGCACGGGCACGACGCGGGTCCTTGTGCGGGCCGTCCTGCAGGTTCTGGTCGGCGGTGTACGCGTGGACCGTGGTCATGAGACCGCGCTCGATGCCGAACTTGTCGTGGAAGACCTTGGCGAGCGGCGCGAGGCTGTTCGTGGTGCACGACGCGTTCGAGATGATGTTGTGGTTCTCGGGGTCGTACTGGTCCTCGTTCACGCCGAGGACGATGGTGACGTCGTCACCGGTCGCCGGGGCCGAGATGATGACCTTCTTGGCGCCCGCGTCGATGTGCTTCTGCGCGTCGGCCGCCTTGGTGAAGAAGCCGGTCGACTCGATGACGATGTCGACACCCAGCTCGCCCCAGGGGAGGTTGGCGGGGTCGCGCTCCGCGAGGACCTTGATCGGCTTGCCGTCGACGACGATGCTGTCACCGTCGAGCTCGACGGAGACGCCGAGACGGCCCGTGATGGAGTCGAACTTCAGCAGGTTCGCGAGGGCTGCGTTGTCGGTGAGGTCGTTCACCGCCACGATCTCGAGGTCGGAGCCCTTGGCGAGGGCGGCCCGGAAGAAGTTACGGCCGATGCGGCCGAAGCCGTTGATGCCGATCTTGACGGTCAATGGATCTCCTGGTGGGTGTGGAGCGCCCCGGGGGCGCTGCTTTTCGGAGTCGTGCGGCCCTGCGGACCCACGTGTGGTGGACGATACGCCCCGTAACGTCGCCGTAACGACCCTAGCAGTCGGTCACTGCGCGCCCGCGCCGGATGACGGTCCGTCCGGACGGGTGGTGCGAGCGGCGGTGGACGCACCCCGGGACGGACTGGAGGCGCGGTGCCAGCCGGCACCGCGACTCCAGTCCGGCACACGGGAACGTCAGGGGCTACGCCCCCTCGAGCTCCTCCGGCACGCTGGCTTCGGTCCCCGGGATGCCGAGGTCCGACGCCTTCTTGTCGGCCATCGCGAGCAGGCGGCGGATGCGCCCCGCGATCGCGTCCTTCGTCATCGGCGGCTCGGCGTGCTGGCCGAGCTCGTCGAGCGACGCGTCCCGGTGCTGCAGGCGCAGCGAGCCCGCGTACTTGAGGTGGTCGGGGACCTCGTCACCCAGGATCTCGAGCGCACGCTCGACGCGGGCGCACGCGGCGACGGCGGCCTGCGCCGAACGGCGGAGGTTCGCGTCGTCGAAGTTGACCAGGCGGTTGGCGGTGGCGCGGACCTCCCGGCGCTGGCGCATCTCCTCCCACTCGGCGGTGGTGCGGGCGGCACCCATGACGGTGAGCATCTGCCCGATCGCCTCGCCGTCGCGGATGACCACGCGGTGGACGCCACGGACCTCGCGGCCCTTCGCGGCGATCCCGAGGCGCGACGCGGCGCCGACCAGGGCCATCGCGGCCTCGTTGCCCGGGCAGGTGACCTCGAGCGCGGCGGCGCGACCCGGGTCGGTCAGCGTGCCGGAGGCCAGGAAGGCACCGCGCCAGATGGCGGCGAGGTCCTCGCGGTTGCCGGTCGTCAGCCGGTTCGGCAGGCCGCGCACCGGGCGACGGCGGGCGTCCATGAGCCCGGTCTGGCGGGCGAGGGTCTCCCCCGCCTCGAGCACACGGACCAGGTAGCGGGTGCCGCGGCGGGAGGAGGCGGACGACCCCACCGACGCCTCGCTCCGAACGCCGTACAGCTCCGCCAGGTCCTTGCGCACGCGGTGCACGATGATCCGGGTGTCGAGCTCGACCTCGACCGCGATCCTGCCCGAGATGACGTGCAGGCCGCCCGCGAACCGCAGGATGGTCGCGAGTTCGGCGGCGCGGACCGTGTTGCGGTTCACGACGACCCTGGCCAGTTCGTCCTTGACCTCGGCAGTCAACGGCACAGCATCATTCCTAACGTTTTCTCTGGTGGGGTCCGCGGGTCCGGCGCACGTGGTGTGGAGCGGCCGGAGGAACGGTCACTCCCGGCCGAGATCTCGGTTCTTCACACGCACGGCGACGTCGGACATCCCGCGGAGGAGGTTCGCCAACTCGGCGACGACGGCGACCGAGCGGTGCTTGCCGCCGGTACAGCCGATGGCGATCGTAGCGTGTCTTTTGTTCTCGCGTTGGTATCCCGCCAGCACGGGCTCGAGCACAGCGGCGTACCGCTCGACGAACGAGCGGGCTCCCGGCTGCGACAGGACGTAGTCGGAGACGGGGGCGTCGAGGCCGGTGTGGGGCCGGAGTTCCGGCACCCAGTAGGGGTTCGGGATGAACCGCACGTCGGCCACCATGTCGGCGTCGGCGGGCAGCCCGTACTTGAACCCGAAGCTCATCAGGGTGACCTGCACACCCACGAAGTGGTCGTCGGCGAACCGCTCGGTCACGGCGTTCGCGAGCTGGTGGATGTTGAGGTCCGAGGTGTCGATGACCACGTCCGCCGCCTCGCGCAGAGCGGACAGCCGCGACCGCTCGAGGCCGATGCCGTCGAGCAGCGTCCCGTCGCCCTGCAACGGGTGCGGGCGACGGACCTGCTCGAACCGGCGCACGAGCACGGCGTCGGTCGCCTCGAGGAAGAGCACCCGGACGCGCGCGGAACTGCCCGCCCGGACCTGCTCGACGGCCTGTTCCGGGTCCGTGAAGAACCTGCCGCCGCGGACGTCGACGACGGTCGCGATCTTCGGGATCTTCTCGCCGGCGCGGTCGGCGAGCTCCGTCAGCGGGCCGAGCATCTGCGTCGGGAGGTTGTCGACGACGTACCAGCCGAGGTCCTCGAGCGCCTTGCCGACGGTGGAGCGTCCGGCACCGGACATGCCGGTGACGATGAGGATGTCGTGCTGCTGCGACGCGGACGTCTGGGGAGGTCGGTCGTCGCTCGTGTCGCTCATGTGTGGGAGGGCTCCGTCGTGGCGGGCCGGGCCAGGGCCCGGGGAGGTCTCGGCTGCGGGTGCCGGCTGCTCGTCCAGGCTACCGTCCCCCGTCCGGGGTGGCGCGGGTCACCGGGGACGGGACGGTCCGTCGTCGGAGACGGCGGGGACGCGGACAGGACCCGTCGGGGCGACCGGCCGGGAGGCGCGGCTGCGTTCCGCCACGTCGGTCGCCCCGCGCGCGTCCGGGCCGACCGCCGTGGCCGGTTCCGGTGCACTGGCCGACGACGCACCGACTCCGGGTGCGCTGCGGGGCGCATCCGTGTCGGACGCCTCCGTGTCGGGTGCGCTGGCTTCCGGTGCGCTGGCTTCCGGTGCGCTCGCTTCCGGTGCGCTGCGGGGCGTCTGTGCGAGCTTCGTGACGACCGCTGCAGCCGTGGCCGGGCCGACGCCGTTCACCTCGGCGATCTGCTCCGCCGTCGCCTCGCGCAGGCGTGCCACCGACCCGAAGTGCTTGAGCAGGGCGTTCACCCGCGTCGGACCGAGCCCCGCGATCTCCGACAGCTGCGACCGGACGTCGCGCTTCCGCCGGGTCCGCTGGTGGGTGATCGCGAACCGGTGCGCCTCGTCTCGGATCCGCTGGATCAGGAAGAGCGCCTCGGAGTTGCGCGGCATGATCACCGGGAAGTCGTCGTCCGGCAGCCAGAGCTCCTCGAGCCGCTTCGCGATGCCGACCAGGGCGATGTCGTGCACCCCGGCCTCGTCCATCGCCCGCTTCGCCGCCTGCACCTGTGGCTGTCCGCCGTCGACGATGAGCAGCTGCGGGCGGTAGGCGAAGCGCTTCGTCGGCTTCGTGCCCTCGACGACCTCGTCGCTGGTGGCGTCCGGGACGTCCGGGACCGAGGCGTCCTCGTCGAGGCGCGCCAACCGGCGGGACAGCACCTGGTACATGCTGTCGGTGTCGTCGGTCGTCTCGGCGATCGTGTACCGGCGGTACTGGTCCTTCCGTGGGAGCCCGTCCTCGAACACCACCATCGACGCGACGACGTTCGTGCCCTGCAGGTGCGAGATGTCGTAGCACTCCATGCGCAGGGGAGCCTCGGTCATGCCGAGGGCGTCCTGGATGTCTGCGAGGGCGGCCGACCGCGTCGTGTAGTCGGCACTGCGCTTCGTCTTGTAGAGCATGAGCGCCTGCGCGGCGTTCTGCGCAGCCGTCCGGGCCAGGCCAGCACGATCGCCGCGCTGGGCGGTGCTGAGCTTCGTGCCGCGTCCACCGCGCCGTTCGCTGAGCCACTGCTGCAGCGCCTCGGCGTCCTCGGGGAGTTCGGGGACGACGACCTCGCGCGGGACGTCGTCGCTCGTCGCGTACTGGCCCTGGACGATCTGCTCGACGAGGTCGCCGGTGCTGATGTCGAGCTCCTTGTCGACCACCCAACCCCGGACACCGCGGATGCGTCCACCACGGACGGAGAACAGCTGCACGGCGGCTGCGAGCTCGTCCTCGGCGACGCCGAACAGGTCGAGGTCGACCGAGTCGCGGAGGACGACGGCCGACTTCTCGAGCACCGCCTCGAGGGCTCCGACCTGGTCGCGGTACTTCGCGGCCTGCTCGTAGTCCATCGCGTCGGCCGCCGCGGCCATGCGCTGTCGCAGGGTCGTGATCACCCGGCGGTCGTAGCTGCCCATGAAGCGGACGAACTCCTCGACGATCGCCCGGTGCTCCGCGATCGTGACCTTCTGCGAGCAGGGGCCACCGCACTTGCCGATCTGCCCGGGGAAGCACGGCTTGCCGGTCTGCATCGCCTTCTTGTACGACGAGTCGGAGCAGGTGCGGATCGGGAAGACCTTGATCATCAGGTCGATGGTGTCG
>CAJYIG010000112.1 GCA_913774725.1 uncultured Curtobacterium sp.
GTCGGAGCCGGCGAAGTCCGCGGCACCCGAGATGAAGTTCTTGCGGCCGGCGCCGGAGCCGTCCGGCGAGTAGTTGACCGTCACGCCGGAGGCGACGTTCTGGAAGTTCGCAGCCCAGGTGGCCTCAGCGGTCTGCTGCGCCGACGAGCCGGAGCCGGTCAGCGTGCCCGAGAGCTTCGAGTAGTCGGTGCCGGAGCTCGAGGTCGGCGCCGCGGTGTCGCCGCTGCCGCTCTCGTTCGCCGCGCAGGAGGACAGCACGACGGCGCCGGCGATCGCGATCGCTGCGATCGAACCGATTCGCTTGATGTTCACAGGGGTCCCTTCGGGAATGTCATTGCAAGCGGGACCGCTGCTGGTCCCTCGGGCCGGTGCTGACCCGGGAGCGACTGTAGGGACGCGAGGTGACGGGGATGGCGCTCCTCGGTGAACGGAAGGTGAACGAGGGGTGGTCCCGGCTCGGGCACCGGACGCCCGGCCGGAGGAGGGTGCAGGATCGGGTCACCGTGCGCGGGCGCGGACGATGCGATCGCATCGGTTCACGAAGGTGGCGCAGCAGTCCTGTCGGCGGTTTCCGCGCGTGGGACGGCGCGGGCTCCGGTGCCGGCCTGGAGGCGCGCCCCGCCACCGCCTCGTCGCCCGCGGTCCGGCGGCCCCGCCGTGACGGGCGCGGTTCGGCTCGGTCGCGCCGGGCGCGGTCCGGCTCGGTCGCTCCGGGCGCTCGACTCAGGCCGGGATGGTGTTGCGGTGGGTCTCGACGGCGACGAGCTTCTCGCCCGCGATGTGCAGCACGGCGAAGTCGCCGACCGAGAGCATCGCGGCCCGACGGAGGTCGAAGCGACGGCGGTCGTCGGCGGTGGCCGAGGCGATGCGCGCGATGATGTCCGGCAGCACCGGACCGTGTGAGCACAGCACGGCGGACTTCGCCTTCGCGATGCGCTTCTGCACCACGCCCTTGACGTCGGCGGCGCCGCGGTCGTGGGCGTCCTGGCTGATGTCCGTCGTGCTCGAGACCCCGACCTTGGTCCGGGCGGAGAGCGGCTCGACGGTCGCGAGGCACCGCGCCGCCGTGCTGCTGACGATCTTCTTCGGACCGAACGCCGCGACGGGTGCCGCGACGGCCTTGGCCTGGGACCGCCCGACCGGCAGCAGCGGGCGGGTGGCGTCGGGGCCGTCCCAGTCCGAGCCGGGCACGGTCTTCGCGTGGCGGAGGGCGATCAGCGCGAACGTCCGGTGCTCGCCCGCTGCGACACGATCGGCGAACCGGTCGAGGATCGCGACGTCGCGTTCGTACGTGAGCCGAGCCCGTGCCTGGTCGACGGTCACCCACTCGATCGCGGCGACCTCGTCGTTCGGTCGGAACTTCCCCGCCCGTTCGTACTCCTTCGAGCCGACGCGCGCGGACCAGTAGTGCACGACCTTGTCGCGACCGCTCGGCAGCACGTACTCCGCGGTACCGAGCGGTGCCCCGAGGTGGACGCGGTACCCGGTCTCCTCGTCGATCTCCCGCACGGCGGTCGTCGGGATGCTCTCACCGGGGTCGACCTTGCCCTTCGGCAGGGAGACGTCCTGGTGGTGGTCCCGGTGGACGAGCAGTACCAGCTGCACTCCGTCCCGTTCACGCCAGACGACCGCGCCCGCCGCGACGACGGGCCCCGTGGGGCCGCCGCTCACCGAGCCGAACGCTTCCGGGCCGAGATCTTCCGCATGAGCACATTCTGCACGTCGTCGAGCGGACGGCCGTCCGGGTCCGTGGAGTGGCGCGTCCACTCACCGTCGGACTCGAGGTGCCACGAGCTCGTCGACTCCGCCATCGCCAGGTCGAACATCTCCTCGACCTCGGCGACATGGGCCGGATCGGTGAGCCGGACCAGCGCCTCGACGCGGCGGTCGAGGTTGCGGTGCATCATGTCGGCCGAACCGATGAAGACCACCGGGTCACCGTCGTTGTGGAACGTGAAGGCGCGCGAGTGCTCGAGGTACCGGCCGACGACGCTGCGCACGCGGATCGTCTCGCTGACGCCCTCGATGCCCGGCTTCAGCGAGCAGATGCCGCGGACCCAGACGTCGATCGGCACACCGGCCTGGCTCGCCAGGTAGAGCGCATCGATGACCTGCTCGTCGACCATCGAGTTGACCTTGATCCGGATGCCGGCCGGCTTGCCGGCGCGGGCGTTCGCGGCCTCGGCCTGGATCCGCTTCACGAGCCCCTTGCGCAGGTGCAGCGGCGCGACGAGCAGCCGCTTGAACTTCTTCTCGATCGCGTAGCCGGACAGCTCGTTGAACAGACGGGTGAGGTCCTTGCCCACGGTGTCGTCCGCGGTGAACAGCCCCATGTCCTCGTAGATGCGCGAGGTCTTCGGGTTGTAGTTGCCCGTGCCGATGTGGCTGTAGTGCTTGAGTGTGCCGCCCTCCTGCCGGATGACGAGCACGAGCTTCGAGTGCGTCTTCAGCCCGACCAGGCCGTAGACGACGTGCACGCCGGCCTTCTCGAGCTTCCGTGCCCAGGTGATGTTGTTCTGCTCGTCGAAGCGCGCCTTGATCTCGACGAGGGCCAGGACCTGCTTGCCCGCGGCGGCGGCGTCGATCAGGGCCTCGACGATCGGGCTGTCGCCGGACGTGCGGTAGAGCGTCTGCTTGATCGCCAGGACGTTCGGGTCGGCAGCGGCCTGCTCGAGGAACGCCTGCACGCTCGTCGCGAAGGACTCGTACGGGTGGTGCACGAGGACGTCGCGCGAGCCGATGGCGCGGAACAGGTCGGGCTTCGTGTTCGGCTCACCCGGCTGGAACTGCACCGGCGTCGTCGGGACGTGGCGCGGGTAGTGGAGGTCCGGGCGCGCGATCTTGGCGATCTCGAACAGGCCGCCGAGGTCGAGCGGGGACGGCAGTCGGTAGACCTCCTGCTCGGTGATGTCGAGCTCGCGCACGAGCAGGTCGAGGGTCACCGGGTCCATGTCCTCGGTGATCTCGAGACGGATCGGCGGACCGAAGCGGCGACGGAGCAGCTCGCGCTCGAGCGCCTGGATGAGGTTCTCGGCCTCGTCCTCCTCGATCTCGACGTCCTCGTTGCGGGTGACGCGGAAGACGTGGTGCTCGAGGACCTCCATGCCTGGGAACAGGTCGTCGAGGTGGTTCGCGATGAGGTCCTCGAGCGGGATGAAGCGCATCCTCCCGGAGCCGTCGTCGGGCAGCGCGATGAAGCGCGAGAAGTTCTGCGGCACCTTGAGGCGCGCGAACTCCTGCCGCTGCGACTTCGGGTTGCGGACCCGGACCGCCAGGTTCAGCGACAGGCCGGAGATGTAGGGGAACGGGTGTGCCGGGTCGACCGCGAGCGGCATGAGGACCGGGAAGATCTGCTCGTTGAAGTACTCCCGCATGCGCAGGCGGTCGGCCTCGTCGAGGTCGGACCAGTGCTCGATGTGGATCCCCGCGGCGTCGAGGTCCGGCTTCAGCGACTCGATGAACGCAGCCGCGTGCCGGTCCTGCAGCTCGTGGGCCTTCGCGGCGATGTCCCGCAGGACGTCGCTCGGCGCGCGGCCGACGTTGGTCGGGACCGCGATGCCGGTGTCGATGCGACGCTTGAGCCCCGCGACGCGCACCATGAAGAACTCGTCGAGGTTGGACGCGAAGATCGCCAGGAAGTTGGCCCGCTCGAGCAGTGGCTGCGTGCGGTCCTCGCCCAGTTCGAGCACGCGCTGGTTGAAGCGCAGCCAGCTCAGCTCGCGGTCGAAGTAGCGGTCCGACGGCAGCGACTCGTGCTCGATCTCGACGACCTCGTCGAAGTCGTCGAGATCGGGAGCGACGGATTCGCCGTCGAGCTGCGGTTCGGTGTCCATGTCGACATCCTGCCACCAGCCCCCTCTGCTCGGAGGAGCACGGGTGACCGCTGGGGAAACCACGCGTGAACGACCGACATGTGCAGGAGTGTCACCGACGGGCGCGAACGTGCCCCTCGGACTGGGGAGGAATCGTCACGATATACAGACGGTGACATGGTCGGGCTCCGCGGGTATGGTGGGCGGCGTTCAGGCCTCCGGGGGGATTCCACTGCGCGGGGGTGCAGGTACGAAGAGAATGAGGTTGACCATGTCGCGTGTCCTTTCCACCGAGCAGGCGA
>CAJYIG010000113.1 GCA_913774725.1 uncultured Curtobacterium sp.
GTGACGATGTACGTCGCGGTGACGCCGTCCTTCGACCCGGACACGGTCAGCACCACGCGGTGCGTCTCGCTGCGGAACAACCCGAAGGCGCTCGTCGCGTCCTCGCGCTTCGCGGACTCGGTGTACCCGGCCGCCGCGAGCTGTTCGGCGGCCGCCCGGAAGTCGTCGACCGAGGCCACCCGCACCTGCACCACCCAGCCGGAGCCGTTCGGGCCGGCCCCGCCGCCCAGGACGGTGCCGTCGACGAGCGGGACGTCGGCGGTCGGGAAGCCGTCCGGCACCTTGCCGTCGCTCGTCACCCCGGTGCCCGAGAGCGCCGCGTCGAGGGCGCCGTCGATGCCGCCGGCGACCGAGGCCATGCCGTCCTGGATCGCCTTGCCGTCGATCCCCTGGACGGTCTCGCTGACGTTCGAGGCGACCGACGAACCGAGGTCGGTGGCCTGCTGCACCGCGTCGGCGGAGCAGCCGGTCAGGCCCGCCAGGGCGATGCCCGCGGTGACGGCGGCGATGAGGGTCCGGGTCGTGCGCATGCGGACACCCTAGGTGGACTGCCGGGAGGCGCGGCGTGCGTTCCCTGGGAAGTCTCCCGCCCGCCGCATCCCGCGGAACGCAATGTCGGCGACTGCTCGCAGCGCTGCGCCGCTGCGCGCCACCGCCGACGTTGCGTCTTGCGGAGGGGTCAGGCGAGGTAGGCGCGGGCAGCCGCCGTCAGGGCGTCGACGCCGACCGGGATCGCCGTCTCGGCCTGCGGCGCGTAGAACGGCGAGTGGTTGCTCGGGATCTCCTCGCCGCGGCGGAACAGCTCCGGGTCGGTGATGCCGGTGAACCAGTACACGAGCGGCACGTCCGCCGCGGTCGCGAGCTGCCCGACGTCCTCCGACGCCATCGCCAGCCCGATCTCCAGGTCACGGGCGTCCGGCACGGCACCGCGGAGCGTCGCCAGCACACGCGCCGCGGCCTCGGCGTCGTTCACCGTGACCTCGGCGCCCGGAGCACGCTCGATCGTCGGGGCGTCGAGACCGCCCGCTGCGCTCTCGGCCCGCACGATGCGCTCGATCGACGCGATGATGCGCTCGCGGGTCTCCTCGTTCCGGGCCCGCGTCGAGATCTCGATGACGGCCTGGTCCGGGATGATGTTCGGACGGGTCCCGGCGTGGAAGCTCCCGACGGTGACGACGCCGGCGTCGGAGGGCGAGACCTCGCGCGAGACGACGGTCTGCAGGCGCACGACGGCGCTCGCGGCGGTGACGATCGGGTCGAGCGAGGCCTGCGGCGCCGAACCGTGCGCACCGCGGCCGTTGAAGGTGACGGTGAGGCGGTCGCTCGACGCCATGACCGGGCCGCTGCCGACCGCGACGATGCCGACCGGCGCGGGTGCCGAGTGCTGCCCGAGCACGACGTCCGGCTGCGGGAAGCGCTCGACCAGGCCGTCCTCGAGCATCGCGCGGGCGCCGGAGATGACCTCTTCCGCCGGCTGGAACACCGCGACGACCGTGCCGTGCCACGCACCACGGTCGTCGACGAGCCGCTCGAGCGTGCCGAGCAGCCACGTCACGTGGATGTCGTGCCCGCAGGCGTGCATCGTCGGGACCTCGGAGCCCTCGTCGTCGCGACCGGTGTGGGTGCTCGCGTAGGGCAGCCCGGTGCGCTCCTGCACCGGCAGGCCGTCCATGTCGGCGCGGAGCCAGACGACCGGGCCGTCGCCGTTCGACAGGACGCCCACGACGCCCGTGCCACCGACGCCCGTGGTGACCTCGATCCCACCGATCTCGGCGAGCCGGTCGGCGACGACACCGGCGGTGCGGTGCTCCTGGAAGCCGAGCTCCGGGTGGGCGTGCAGGTCCTGGTACAGGGAGAGGAGGTCGAGGGTCACGCGCTCCACCGTATCCCTCGGGACCGACGGCCCGAACGCCGGCGGCCCAGACGCCATCGGCACGGACGCCGACGGCCCGGACGCCATCGGCACGGACGCCGACGGCCCGGCCACCTGGTGAGGTGACCGGGCCGTCGGACGGAGGCAGTGCCTCCAGGCTGTCGTTGCCTACGCGTCCTGGCGCTTCAGGCGGGCGTACGCGCGCTGGCGCGCCTGCGCGTCGAGCTCGACCTTGCGGATGCTGACGTTGTCGGGGGTGACCTCGACACACTCGTCCTCGCGCGCGAACTCCAGGCACTCCTCGAGGGAGAGCTGGCGCGACGGCGTCATCGACTCGAAGGAGTCGGCGTTCGCCGAACGCATGTTCGTGAGCTTCTTCTCCTTGGTGATGTTCACGTCCATGTCGTCGGCGCGCGAGTTCTCGCCGATGACCATGCCCTCGTAGACCTCCTCCGTCGGGTTGACGAAGAACGTCATGCGCTCCTGCAGGTTCGTGATGGCGAACGGCGTGACGACACCGGCGCGGTCGGAGACGATCGAGCCGTTGATGCGGGTCTGGATCGGGCCGGCCCACTCGTCGTAGCCGTGCGCGATCGCGTTCGCGATGCCGGTGCCGCGGGTCTCGGTGAGGAACGACGTGCGGAAGCCGATGAGCCCGCGCGACGGCACGATGAACTCCATGCGGATCCAGCCGGTGCCGTGGTTCGTCATGTTCTCCATGCGACCCTTGCGCGCGGCCATGAGCTGCGTGATCGCGCCGAGGTGCTCCTCCGGCGTGTCGATCGTCATGTGCTCGTAGGGCTCGAGGAGCTTGCCGTTCTCGTCACGCTTCGTGACGACCTGCGGCTTGCCGACGGTGAGCTCGAAGCCCTCACGGCGCATCTGCTCGACCAGGATGGCGAGCGCCAGCTCACCGCGGCCCTGGACCTCCCAGGTGTCCGGGCGGCCGATGTCCTGCACCTTGAGCGAGACGTTGCCGATGAGCTCGCGGTCCAGGCGGTCCTTGACCATGCGGGCCGTGAGCTTGTGGCCCTTGACCTTGCCGACGAGCGGCGAGGTGTTCGTGCCGATGGTCATCGAGATCGCCGGGTCGTCGACCGTGATGGTCGGCAGCGGACGGACGTCCTCGGGGTCGGACAGCGTCTCACCGATGGTGATCGTGTCGAAACCGGCGACGGCGACGATGTCACCGGGGCCCGCGGACTCGGCCGGGTAGCGGTCGAGCGCCTTCGTGATGAGCAGCTCGGTGATGCGGGCGTTCGCGACGGTGCCGTCGTGCTTGACCCACGCGACCGTCTGGCCCTTCTTCATCGTGCCGTGGAAGATGCGCAGCAGCGCGAGGCGGCCGAGGAACGGCGAGGCGTCGAGGTTCGTGACGTGCGCCTGCAGCGGGTGCTCGTCGTCGTACTTCGGGGCCGGGACGTGCTGCAGGATCGCCTCGAACAGCGGCTCGAGGTCGTCGTTGTCGGGCAGCGAGCCGTCCTCGGGCTTGTTGCGCGACGCCGCGCCGGCACGACCGGACGCGTAGACGACGGGCACGTCGAGGATCGCGTCGAGGTCGAGGTCGTCGACCTCGTCCGACAGGTCGGAGGCCAGGCCGAGGAGCAGGTCCTGCGACTCGGAGACGACCTCGTCGATGCGGGAGTCCGGGCGGTCCGTCTTGTTGACGAGCAGGATCACCGGGAGCTTCGCGGCGAGCGCCTTGCGGAGCACGAAGCGGGTCTGGGGCAGCGGGCCCTCGGACGCGTCGACGAGCAGCACGACACCGTCGACCATGGAGAGGCCGCGCTCGACCTCACCACCGAAGTCGGCGTGGCCGGGGGTGTCGATCACGTTGATCGTGATGCGACCACCGGGGTTGAACTCCTCGGCGTGCTTCCCGTTGTAGAGCACCGAGGTGTTCTTCGCGAGGATGGTGATGCCCTTCTCGCGCTCGAGGTCGTTCGAGTCCATCATCCGGTCTTCGCCCTCGAAGTGGGCGTCGAACGAGTTGGTCTGCGTGAGCATCGCGTCGACGAGGGTGGTCTTGCCGTGGTCGACGTGTGCCACGATGGCGACGTTGCGCAGGTCGGACCGGGTGGCGAGCGCCATACAGGACATCCTT
>CAJYIG010000114.1 GCA_913774725.1 uncultured Curtobacterium sp.
ACGCCTGCTCCGCGAAGCGAGGGTTCTGACGGCGGAAGTCGTCCTCGTCCAGGTCGGACGGCTTCGTGATCGCGCCGGTCAGGAAGCCGCGGCCGAGCGGCGAGTACGGCACCAGGCCGATGCCGAGCTCGCGGAGGGTGTCGAGCACCTCGCCCTCCGGGTCGCGCGTCCACAGCGAGTACTCGCTCTGCAGCGCGGTGATCGGGTGCACGACGTGGGCCCTGCGGATCGTGGCGGCGCTCGCTTCGGAGAGCCCGATGTGGCGGATCTTGCCCTCCTGCACGAAGCCAGCGAGCTGGCCGATCACGTCCTCGATCGGGACGGCCGGGTCGACGCGGTGCTGGTAGTAGAGGTCGATGTGGTCGGTGCCGAGACGACGGAGGGAGCCCTCGAGCGCCTCGCGGACGGACTCCGGTGCGCTTGAGATGCCGCGCTGCTGGGTGGGGGTCTGCTCCCCGGCCTCGTGCCGGTACAGGCCGAACTTCGTCGCGATGACGACCTGGTCGCGGCGGTCGCCGAGGGCGCGGCGGAGGAGTTCCTCGTTCGTGTACGGGCCGTAGGCCTCGGCGGTGTCGAAGAGGGTGACGCCGAGGTCGATCGCGCGGTGGATCGTGCGGATCGACTCGTCGTCGTCGGTGCCGGCGCCCGTGTAGAAGGCGCTCATGCCCATGGTGCCGAGGCCGACGGGGCCGACCTCGAGGTCTGCGAGCGTGCGTGTCTGCATGCCTGCAGGTCTACTCCTGGTGGCCCCTCGTCAGGGAGGTACCGGCACGGCTACGCTGAGTGCACGGACAGTTCGCGACGGAAGGGGAACGTCATGACCGTGGTCTGGATCGTCATCGGGGTCGTGGTGCTCATCACCGCCCTGCTCGTCGCGCTCGAGGTGCAGAACGTGCGCCGCCGCAGGGCCCTCGCGCACCTGGAGCCCGTCGACCCGCGCGTCGGGGAGCGTGCGATGTCCGAGGCGGCGGCAGCGCACTCGGTGATCGAGGGGCAGGCGAAGTCGGCGCACCCGGGCATCAGCGGCGCCGGGGGTGGCCCGCTCGCCTGAGCCCTCCTGATCGACCTCGTTGCAGGTTCCGCTGCACGGTGTTGCAGTCCGCACCGAGCGGCATCGTGCCGTTCCTCCAACGCGTTCGAACACGGCGTCCGCCCGCTGGTGAGATGGGCACGTGAACCTGTACCTCCGGCTCTTCCTGCTCGGTCTGCGCCTCCGGCTGGGCGCCCTGCGCCCGGGGCCGCGCCGTTCGCTGTGGGACGAGGCCCGCACGCCCTTCCGCGTGCTGCCGACGGACCTGGACACGCTGATGCACGTGAACAACGGCCGGTACCTGACGCTGATGGACCTCGGCCGCTACGACCTGCTGCACGGGTCCGGCTTCTGGCAGGAGTCCGCCCGCCGCGGCTGGTACGCCGTCGTGGCCGCGCAGACCATCACGTACAAGCGCTCCCTGACGCTCGGGGAACGCTTCACCCTGCACACCCGGGTGCTCGGCGTCGACGAGCGCGCCGTGTACATGGAGCAGACCTTCGTCCGGCACGGCGCGGTCGTTGCCCGAGCGGTCGTCCAGGCGCGGTTCCTGCGGCGCGAGGGCGGCCAGGTGACGCCCGACGAGGTGGTGGCCGCAGCGGGCGGCGCGGCGCGGGACCTCACGCTGCCGGGTTGGGTGCACGAGTGGGCCGACGCGGTGCGGATCAGCAGCGGCGGCAGCGCGCGCTGACCCGGGTGCCTGCCCGGCTCGGCGTCCGTCCTACGATGACCACGTGGACGACGACGACCTGGTGCTGAGCGACGCCGCCGCCTGGCGTGCCTGGCTCGACGCGCACGAGGACGATCCCGACGGCGTCTGGCTCGTGCTGGCGAAGAAGGGCACCACGGAGCCGACCTCGCTGACGTACGACCAGGCGCTCGACGAGGCCCTGTGCTCCGGCTGGATCGACGGACAGAAGCGCGGCCGCGATGCCGGGACCTTCCGGCAGCGCTTCACCCCGCGCCGCCGGGCGTCGCTCTGGTCGCAGCGGAACATCGGCCTGGTCGCCGCGCTCGAGGACACCGGACGGATGCGAAAACGCGGTCGCGCCGAGGTCGACCGTGCGAAGGGCGACGGCCGCTGGGACCGCGCGTACGCCGGCGCCGCGACGGTCACCGTGCCCGACGACCTCCGGGCGGCGCTCGACGCTGCACCGGCCGCCGCCGCGCTGTTCGCCGAGCTCGACGCGACGAACCGGTACGCCGTGCTGCACCGGGTCGTGACGGCGCCGAGCGATGCCGCGCGCGCGAACCGGATCGCGAAGCTCGTGCGCGGGCTCTCGGTCGGCGAGACGCCGTACCCCCGCCCGACCCGCTGACGACGTGCCCGCGCGCTGACCCTCGCTTCCGCGGGGCGCGTCGAACCATGATCCCGACATCGAACCAGCCGCTCGCCGTGGTTCGATGTCGGGAACGTGGTTCAATGCCCGATCCGGTGCACGCGCCAGGGGGACACCGACCCAGCAACGCGTCACGCGGCGGGCGTAGACCGGGGGCATGACCACTGGTACCGACACCACGAACCGTCCTGCCGCCGCCTCGGGCACCTTCCGCATCGGCGGCGACCTCGAGGTCCACCGCCTGGGCTACGGCACCATGCAGCTCACCGGCCCGGGTGTGTGGGGCCCGCCGAAGGACCACGACGAGGCGGTCCGCGTGCTCAAGCGCGCGGTCGAGCTCGGCGTGGACTTCTTCGACACCGCCGACTCCTACGGCCCCTACGTCGCCGAGGACCTGCTCCGCGAGGCCCTGCACCCGTACGGCGACGACATCGTCATCGCCACCAAGGCCGGCCTGACCCGCACGGGGCCGAACGAGTGGCCGCCGGTCGGCCGTCCGGAGTACCTCCGCCAGGAGGCCGAGATGAGCCTGCGCCGCCTCGGCCTCGAGCGCATCGACCTGTTCCAGCTGCACCGCATCGACCCGAAGGTCCCCCTCGAGGACCAGGTCGGCGAGCTGAAGAAGCTGCAGGACGAGGGCAAGATCCGGCACATCGGCCTGTCCGAGGTCTCCGTCGACGAGGTCAAGGCAGCGCAGGAGATCGCCACGATCGTCTCCGTCCAGAACCTCTACAACCTGCAGAAGCGCGACGCCGAGGAGCTCCTCGACTGGTCCGAGGAGCAGGGCATCGGCTTCATCCCGTGGTTCCCGCTCGCGACCGGCGGCCTGACCGGCGACGACTCGCCGCTCACCGAGATCGCCGAGCGCAAGGGGGCGACCCCGGCGCAGCTCGCACTGGCATGGCTGCTGAAGCGCTCGCCCGTCATGCTGCCGATCCCGGGGACGTCGAGCGTCGACCACCTCGAGGACAATCTGCAGGGCGCGACGATCGAGCTGACCGACGAGGAGTTCCAGGAGCTGTCGAAGCTGGGGGAGTGAACCCAGCCCGACAACGGACGGGAGGCCCGTGGCGACACCGCCACGGGCCTCCCGTCGTCTCGTGACCACTTCGTGACCCGGCGTGCCTTGTCGGGGTCTACCGCGTATGTGCATACTCGGTATGTCCGAGGTGGACCGAGACGGGGGAGTCACGATGAGCGTCAAGATGGGCGTACTCGCGCTGCTGGTGGGAGGACCCGGCTACGGGTACCAGCTCAGGGGGGAGTTCGAGCACCGGACCGGGGGGACCTGGCCGCTCAACATCGGCCAGGTCTACACGACGCTCGACCGCCTCGAACGCGACGGCCTCGTGGCCCGCGGCGACGCCGACGACGACGGTCACGTCGTCTACACGGCGACCGACGCGGGTCGCGAGGAGGTCGCGCGCTGGTTCAGTGAACCGGTCCCGGCCAAGCGCGGCCGTGACGAGCTCGCCATCAAGTTCGCCCTCGCCGTCACCGTGCCGGGCGTCGACGTCCCGCGACTCGTGCAGGTCCAGCGCTCCTCGGCGATGCGCGCCCTGCAGGACCTGACCCGTCTCAAGCGGACCGCCGATCCCTCGGGGGACCTCGCATGGACGCTGGTCCTCGAGTCGATGGTCTTCCAAGCCGAGGCCGAGGTGCGCTGGCTCGACCACGTGGAGAGCTCGGTCGCGCGGTACATGCCGCCCGCGGTACACGTCGCCGCTGAGCACGACGGAACCATGCCCACCGTGGCACACGAGGTCGTCCGGTGAACGCCACGGTCACGACTCCGCTGCTCGCGCTCGACGCCGTCAGCGTCCAGTACGGCACAGGGGAGCGGGCGGTGAATGCACTCGCCGGTGTCGACCTGACGATCCGTCGCGGGGAGATGGTCGCCGTGATGGGGACCTCGGGGTCCGGCAAGTCGACCCTCCTGGCCTGCGCCGGCACCCTGCTGCCGCCCACCAGCGGCGAGGTCCGCATCGACGGCGAATGGGTCTCCGACCGCCCGACCCGCGAGCTCGCGGCGCTCCGCCGACGCCTGGTCGGCTTCGTGTTCCAGGACTTCAACCTCATCCCGTCGCTCACGGCCGTCGAGAACGTCGCGCTGCCGCTGGAGCTCGACGGCTGGAAGGCGAGCAGGGCCCGGCGCGCGGCCGAGCTGGCGCTCGACAACGTCGAGCTGGCGGACCGTGCCGACGCCTTCCCCGACGACCTGTCCGGCGGGCAGCAGCAGCGCGTCGCGATCGCCCGCGGGGTCGTCGGTGAACGGCGCCTGGTGCTCGCCGACGAACCGACCGGCGCCCTGGACTCGCAGACCGGCGAGGTCGTGCTCCGGATGCTCCGTCGGCACGTCGACAACGGCGCGGGCGCACTGCTCGTCACGCACGACGCGCGGCACGCGGCCTGGGCGGACCGGGTGGTCTTCCTGCGCGACGGTCGGGTCGTCGACGAGACGGTGTACGCCGGCGTCGAGACCCTCGTCGGTCGAGCAGCGTCGTGAGCCGCCGTCGGCGCAGCGTCGACGACGATCGCGAACGGAGCGAGGGCCGCAGGGCTCGGGGGTCGCGGACCGGAGGCCGGAACCGCACCCGCACGCCCGTCGCGCTCGGACCTGCCCTGCGTCTCGGTCGCCGCCTCGCCTTCGCGAAGGTCGGCCGTGCGGTGTTGATCGTGTCGCTCATCGGCGTCCCCACTGCAGGCTTCGCGGCAGCGGCCGTGGTCGTCCAGTCCACGATGGCCACGGTGCAGGAGCGGCTCCGGTACGACCTCGGCCACGCGGCCGGCCAGATGCGCCTGGCCGGTCCGGACCTGCCCGGGATGCGGCAGGACCCCGTCGAGTGGCAGCTGACCGACTCCGTACGGGACAGCCCGGTGGCCACGGCGGACGAGGAGTCCCCCTGGGCCGACCTGCTCGGCCACGTGCCCGAGGGAGCCGACGCGATCCCGGTGCGGACGACGCGGATCGTGGTCCGCGGTCCGGGGGTCCCCGTCGCTGTCACCGCGGACGAGGGAGCGACGTGGTCGCCCGCCCTCGACGGACACTGGCACGTGCTCTCCGGCCGTGCACCGTCCGCGCCCGACGAGGCGATGGTGACCCCGGCGACGCTCGAACGTCTCCACCTGTCGATCGGAGACTCGATCACCGTCACCGATCCGGTCCGGGAGCGCTTCACGGTCACGGGCACCATGCGCGACGCCGCCACCGGCCCCGAGGCCGAGGGCGTGTTCCTGCCGTCCGGGTCGCTGCCCGCCGACCTCCCGGAGTCGCTCCAGCGCGGTGGGTCGGAGACGACCGTCTACCTGCTGGAGGTCGCCCCGACGTGGTCGGAGATCCGCTCGCTCAACGCGCACGGGATCGTCGTCGAGTCCCGTCCGGTCGTGCTCGACCCGCCGGCTGAGCGGCTCGAGGGAGTCTCGACCGGGACGACCGTGAACGCGTACCTCGGTGCGATGGCGCTGATCGGTGTGTTCGCCGCCTTCGAGGTCGCACTGCTCGCCGGTGCCGCGTTCCTGGTCGGCACCCGGGCGGACACCCGCACGCACGCGATCATCACGAGCGTCGGTGGCGGCCGTGGCTTCGTCCGTGCAGTCGTCGCCGGCTCCGGGCTGGTGCTCGGTGTGACGGGTGCGCTGCTCGGTACCGCGCTCGGTACGGGGCTCGGCGTGCTCGCGTTCCGCCTGCTCGACGACGGCAACGTCGGGACCTGGCCGGGGCTGCACGTGCCGACACTCGCCATCCTCACGATCGCGGCGGTCGCGGTCTCCGCCGGTCTCGCGGCGGCCCTGGTCGCGGCACGGACGGCGACCAGGATCGACGTCCTCGCGGCCCTCCGAGGGTCCCTGCGTCCCGCTGCACCCCGACCCCGGGTGGAGCGTCGCCGGCGGATCTGGGTCCCCGTCCTGGTCGTCAGCGGGACGGTGATGACGCTCGCGTGCGGCGTCGGGGTGCTCCTGCTCGACGACCGCCCCGTGCAGCAGGACCGATGGGCGGTGCTCGCCGGCGTCGGGGTCGCGCTCGGGCCGTGCCTCGTGCAGCTCGGTGTCGCACTGGCGTCACCGTGGGTCCTGGCCGGTGTCGCACGGCTCTCGGCCCGCCTCGGTCTGGCCGCCCGGATCGCCGCGCGGGACGCCCGGCGCAACCCGGTCCGCACCGTCCCGGTGCTCGCGAGCGTGATGAGCGTCGTGTTCCTCGCCTCGGTCGTGATCACGTGGAGCGCCTCGGAGCACGCCCGGTTCGTCCGCGACTACGAGTACGCCACCGCGGTCGGTGTCGCGACCATCGACGTCGGAGCCTCGGACGCGGACGGC
The DNA here is from genome assembly GCA_913774725.1 of uncultured Curtobacterium sp. Lineage (GTDB taxonomy): Bacteria > Actinomycetota > Actinomycetes > Actinomycetales > Microbacteriaceae > Curtobacterium > Curtobacterium subtropicum. The sequence goes on from CAJYIG010000114.1 coordinate 6,685, forward strand.
TACCCCGCCGGGTACGACGCAACGCTCACGAGGCAGGCCGCCCGGGTGATCGGCGGAGCGCTCGGCAACGCCGACGTCCACGTCCTCGCCGTGAACCGCGAGGGTCCGGGCAAGGACCCGACGACCGTGACCGTGCCGCACGACTTCGCGCACCGGGAGTGCCCGACGACGAACACCACGACCTGCGCGAGCTTCCTGCAGTCCGTCGGGACCGGCACGCCGCACATCACCGCGGGGACGCTGGACGACTACGCCCTGCTCACGGGTCACCGGCCGTCGGCAGCGGTCCAGCGTGCACTCGCGGACGGACGGGCGGTGTCGCTCTGGCCGGAGTACGTCCACGACGGCGTCGTCCGGATCGACACCTGGCGCGACCAGACCGTCGACGACACCGAACCCTACGAGGACACTCGTCCGGACGCCACGACGACGATCCCCGCGATCGCGGACGTCCAGACGCCGCGGATCCGGGTGGGGGTCTTCATGACCCGCGAGACCGCTGCCGCACACGGGATCCCGCTCGTCGACGGTGTCCTCGCGACACACCTGGCACAGGACCTCACCCCTGCAGGCTACGACGCGCTGTACTCGGCGTGGGAGGCCACGGGTGGAACCGATCGCGACCTCCGGAGCACCATGTCGATCGCCTACGAACGCGGACCGGTCGACGAGCAGGCGACGGTGCAGGCGCTCGTGCTCGCCCTCGCCACGGCGGTGACGATCGGTGCCACAGCGGTCGCCGTCGGACTCGCTCGGTCTGACGGTCGTCGCGACGACGAGGTCCTCGACGCGATCGGGGCCGAACCGGTCCTGCGTCGACGGGTGTCGGCGTGGCAGGCGGCGATCCTCACCACGGTCGGCGCGGTCGTCGGCACCCTGCTCGGGTTGCTGCCGATCCGGGCGCTCACCCTGCGGTTCGACGGCGGCCCGACGGGGACCACGCACCTGCCGTTCGTGGCGGACTGGCCGGTGCTGGCGCTGCTCGCCCTGGGCCTCCCGCTCGTCGTGACGGCCGGGACCTGGCTGACCGCCGGCCGGGGACGCCGGGTGGCGGTGCGTCGTGCGCACTGAGGACGAGACCGACGGTGGCCGCGAACCTGTGAACGGCCACGAGGACCCTCAGCCGGACCGCACGTTCCCCAGGTGGGGGGACTGGCGCTCGACGGCGATCCGGGGGATACCTGTACCCGTGACCCGCACCACCCGCCTCGCCCTCGTCGCGAGCATCGTCTCCGCAGCCTGCCTCGTCGGGGCCGGCGTCCTCGTCGTCGCCGCCCCCCACACGGCGAGCGCCGAGGACCGCCCCGTCGCCACTGCACCGGCGTCCCGGGTCGAGCGGAACGCCGACCTGCCGCGTCCGAGCACACCGAACCAGGTCGTCTCGGGGGCACTGGACACCCCGGCCCTGTCGGACGCCGTGCCGTTCGCGTACGCCGGTGACTCGATCACCGCCCGACCGGACTCGTGGCTGCACCAGCTCGAGTCCGACGACCGGCTGCACGCCGTCGGCGGGTACGCGCACAGCGGGTACCGCGCCGACCAGGTGCTCGCCGAGATCGGTCCGGTGCCGCAGGCCCGGGTGCTCGTGGTCGAGGTGGGGACGAACGACGTCAACCAGGCGATCCCGCTGGACCGCACGATCGCGAACGTCGACGCGATCGTCCGCAAGGTCGGCGCCGGGCGGGTGCTCGTCGTCGCCGGGCCGCCGTCCGACTGGACGTGGAGCCGCTGGGGCGCCGACCGCCGCTCGGGTCAGATCGTCCTGACCGACGCCCTCCACGCCGACGCCGACTCCCACGGCTGGGCGTTCGTCGACCCGTTCCGGTCACTCCGGGCGGCCGACGGCGCGTACCTGCCCGGTACCTCGCCCGACGGCATCCACCCGACCGCCGAGGCCAACCGCTCGGTCGCGGCCGCGATGGCCGACGCCATCGAGCGGACCGCGCGCTGACACGGACGGAAGGCCCGTGGCGATGCCGCCACGGGCCTTCCGTCCGTCGCCGCTCACTCCGGCAGCGGTTCGGCGTACGTCCGGAACTCCCCGCGCTCGGTGTGGATCGTCCAGAGCCGCTCGGCCACCGCGGCCGACGAGTGGTCGTCCTGCCCGTCGTCGATGCCGAACGGGATGATCAACTGCCCGACGTGCACGTGCTCCTGGGCGACGGCGTCGTGCAGGAGCTGCGCGTAGGCGCTCTCGCCGGCGAAGGCGACCGAGGTACCGGTGACCCGCGCGCCCGGTCGGACGGCGCTGCCGCCGTTGACGAACAGGATCGTGCCCGTGCCGATCGCCCGCATGCCCGGCAGCACCTGGCGCACGGCGTTCACCGAGCCGTAGACCGAGAACTCGATCGGCCCGACGAGGTCCTCGGCGGTGGTCTCGAGCACCGGGCGCATGTACTCCTTGGCGGGCAACGGGCTGTACTGCAGCACCTCGATCGGGCCGAGCTGCTCGGTGGCGGCCTCGAGCGCGGCGCGGAGCGAGTCCCCGTCGCGGACGTTCGCGGCGAACCCCTGCGCGCGGTACCCGGACGACCGGAGCTCGGCGGCGAGCGAGTCGAGCCGGTCCTGGTTGCGGGAGATCAGGGCGACGTCGAAGCCCTCACGTCCGAAGCGGTCCGCGACGGCGAGCCCGAGGCCCTTGCCGGCGCCGACGATGGCGATGGTGGTCATGCGGTGGTCCTTCCGTGGGTGTGCGACCGACGGTAGGCCGGGGTGCGCAGTGGTGAGGGGTTCCGCCGGGAACCCCCAGCCGTTTCCCGACCGCGCCGTGTGGACTCGACCCACGACCCGGGAGGATCACCGTGGACACCACCCGCACCACCGGCGCCGGCACCCGCGCCCGCCGCAACCGCCGCACCTGGTCCGCCGTCGGCCTGGCCGCCGTGGCCGCCCTCGGCCTGACCGCCTGCTCCGACGACCGGGCGGCGACCGGTCCGGACGACTCCGCCGGGCAGCGCAGCACCGCGAGCCCGCCGGCCGACCTCGCCGCGGGGCAGCTCGCACCCGACGGGCAGACCACAGAGGTGGTCTCCGACCTCGAGGCGCCCTGGTCGGTGGTCCCGGTCGGCGACGACGGCGATGCGTTCGTCAGCGAACGGGACTCGGCACGGGTGCTCGAGCTCGCGGCGGACGGCTCGACCCGCGAGGTCGGGACGGTCGCGGGTGTCCGGCACGGCGGCGAGGGCGGGCTCCTCGGCCTCGCACTGCACGACGACGACCTGTTCGTGTACTCGTCCGCCGAGGACGGAAACCGGATCGAGCGCTACGACCTGACCGGGGACACCGGCTCCTACCGGCTCGGCGAGGCGACCACCGTGATCGACGGGCTGCCCGCGAACACCTTCCACGACGGCGGGCGCATCGCCTTCGGCCCGGACGGCATGCTCTACGCGAGCGTCGGCGACGCGGGGCAGCGGTCCGAGGCGCAGGACCGCGACTCCCTGGCGGGCAAGATCCTGCGCCTGACCCCGGACGGCGAGGTTCCCGACGACAACCCGTTCGCGGGGTCGCCCGTCTGGTCGCTCGGGCACCGGAACGTGCAGGGCATGGGCTGGGCCGAGGACGGCACGATGTTCGCGGCGGAGTTCGGCGAGAACCGCTGGGACGAGCTCAACGTCATCGAGCCGGGGGAGAACCACGGGTGGCCGGAGGTCGAGGGCACCGGCGGCGAGGACCGCGGGTTCGTCGACCCCGTGCAGCAGTGGTCGACCGACGACGCGTCCCCGAGCGGCCTGACCGTGATCGGCGACACCGTCTTCGTCGCGAACCTCAAGGGGGAGTCCGTCCGCGCCGTCCCGGTGTCCGACCCATCGAGCTCGACCGTGTACTTCCAGGGCGAGCACGGGCGCATCCGCACGGTGCTGCCCGGGCCCGACGACACGTTGTGGTTCGTGACGAACAACACCGACGGCCGGGGCGACCCCCGCGACGGCGACGACCGGATCCTGTCCGTGCCGCTGACGACTGCGCGCTGACAGGGGTTCCGGCAGCACCTCGTTCCGGATGCGGCGCGGCCGTACCGTGGAGCGCATGGACCACCGTGACGAAGCCCGCGACTTCCTGTCCAGCCGTCGCGCGCGCATCACCCCGGAGCATGTCGGCATCCCGACCTTCGGCACCCGCCGGCGCGTCCCGGGCCTGCGGCGCGAGGAGGTCTCCCGCCTGGCCGGTGTGAGCATCGACTACTACACGCGCCTCGAGCGCGGGAACCTGCAGGGGGTGTCCGACAGCGTGCTGGACGCCATCGCCACCGCGCTGTGTCTCGACACCGCCGAGCACGAGCACCTGCGCGACCTCGCCCGGCACCAGAACGCGACACCGCGACGTGCGGGCATGACCGTCCCGGTCGCCGCCGTCCGGCCGGAGCTGCAGTACCTGCTCGACGTCGTGACCGACGCCCCGGCGATGATCGTGGACAACCGACAGGACATCGTGGCCGCGAACACGCTCGGCTGGGCGCTGCACGCCGAGATCGTGACGGGCGACCGGCCCATGAACTTCGCGCGGTACATCTTCCTCGATGCACGGGCGCGCGACTTCTACCAGGACTGGGAGCGCGCAGCGCACACGAACGTCGCGATCCTGCGACGCGAAGCCGGACGGACGCCGGGCGACCGGGACCTCGCCGCGCTCGTCGGGGAGCTGTCCGTCCGGAGTGACGCGTTCCGCGCACTGTGGGCGGCGCACGACGTCCGTCGGCACTACGCGGGCGTCAAGGCCTTCCGGCACGCGGTGGTCGGACCGATCGAGCTGCACTTCCAGTCGTTGGAGCTCACCGAGGACCCAGGCCTCTCGCTGACCATCTACCCGGCGACCCCGGGCAGCGCGAGCGCCGACGCACTGCGGGTGCTCGCGTCCTGGGCCGCGACGGAGCGGATCGCAGAGCGGGCGACCGGCAGGGCGACGGGCCCGGCGGCCGGACCGGCGACCGGCCGGACTGCTGCCGACGCGACGGAACAGGAGCTCGCGTGACCGACACCTCCGCCGTCGCCACACCGCTGTCCCGGCGTCCGGGGCCGTGGGCACGCCTGCGCTTCCGGTGGCAGGCCGAGCAGGAGGTCCACGAGCTCACCCGGGACCGGGCACACGAGCAGCGGGTCCTCGCCGAGGCGGCCGTCCGCCTGCAGCCCGGTCCGTGGGCGATCGGCCTGCTCCTCCGCCGTGGCCACGACGCCGACCACGGCGCCGGCCGATGAGCGAGGAGACCCCTCCGGCGACGATGACGCGTGGTCGGACGCTGCTCTTCGCCGTCGCCGGCGGTGCAGCGGTCGGCAACCTGTACTGGGCGCAACCGCTGCTCGACGACATCGCCGCCGAGCTGGGCACCTCGTCCGGGCTCGCGGGGCTCCTCGTCACGCTGACGCAGGTCGGCTACGCGCTCGGGATCCTGCTGCTCGTCCCGCTCGGCGACGTCGTCGACCGGCGACGGCTGGTCCCGGGCGTGCTCGCGGCCTCGGCAGTCGCCCTGCTCGCCGCCGCGCTCGCCCCGGGGTTCACCGCACTGCTGGTGGCACTCGCGCTGGTCGGGGCCACGACGGTCGCCGGGCAGCTCCTCATCCCGCTCGCGGGCGACCTCGCCGACCCGGCGTCACGCGGCCGGGTGGTCGGGACGATCGCGTCCGGGGTGCTCACCGGCATCCTGCTGTCCCGCACGGTCAGCGGCGTCGTCGCCGAGCTCGCCGGGTGGCGGAGCGTGTACGTCCTCGCAGCGGCGGTCGCGGTCGTGCTGGCGTTCCTGCTCGCGCGGGCGGTCCCGCGTCTGCCACGGCGCGAGCGGATGCGGTATCCGCAGCTCATCGCGTCGGTGGTCGGCGTCGTGCGGGCGCACCGGGCGGTCCGCGTGACGCTCGTCGTCAGCGCGTCGGTGTTCGCCGTGTTCACCATGTTCTGGACGGCGCTGACGTTCCTGCTCAGCGGCGCACCGTTCGGGTACTCCACCACGGCCATCGGTGCCGTCGGCCTGGTCGGGCTCGCCGGGGCGGTGGCGGCGCAGCGCGTCGGGCGGCTGCACGACCGTGGCTGGTCGGTCCCGGTCACGGGTGCCGCGCTCGTGCTGGTGCTCGTGTCGCTGGTGGTCGCCGGCCTCGGGGCGCGGTCGATCGTGGTCGTGCTCGTCGCGGTGCTGCTGCTCGACGTCGGGGTGCAGGGAGCGAACGTGCTGAACCAGACGCGGCTGTTCGCGATCGACCCCGCGGCACGCAGCCGGCTCAACACGGCGTTCGTCACCGGGAACTTCGCCGGCGGTGCGGTCGGGTCAGCCGTCGCCGGCGTGCTCTGGAACCTGGGTGGCTGGACCGCGGTGACGGTCGGCGCCGCCGTGCTCACCGGCTTCGCGACGACGGTGTGGGCCGTGCACCGGCGCGGGGCGCTCGCGCTCCCGGAGCACCCCGCGTCGAGCTGACGGCCGGCTTCAGGGCCGGAACGTCTCCGGCACGTCGAGGTCGCCGTGCGCCGCCTGCCACCGCAGTGCGTCGCGGACCGTCTCCGACGCCGTGTACGCCGGCGCGTAGCCGAGCACCCGCTGCGGCTCCTCGGTGCTGAAGACCTGACTGCGGGACAGGTGCTCCCAGCTCGCGTCGGCGTGCTCGGGCGCCGTGGTCTCGCGGAACCGGTCCCAGCTGACGGACTCGAGGCGTGCCTCCCGGCCGGCCCACGACGCGACCAGGTGGGCGTACCCGCGCACCGTGAGCGCGGTCGGCGCCGTCGCGAAGAAGGCCAGTCCCGCCGCGGCGTCGCGCTGCTCGACCGCCAGCTGGAAGAGCTGCGCGACGTCGTCGGCGTGCACGTGTGCCATCGACTCCGCGCCGAGGCCGGGGACCTCGACGGTCTCGCCGGTGGCCAACCGCCTGATGACCGACGGGTCGAGGTTGCCGAGCGGGCCGATCGGCATCCAGCCCGGACCGCTGATGTGCCCGGGGTGGATCGACGTCGTCGTGACACCACCATCGGCGGTCTCCTGCTGCAGCATCCGGGCGATCGCGTCCTTCTGGGTGCCGTACTCACCGAACGGCGGTGTGGCGTTCTCCTCGGTGATCGGCAGGACGTGGGAGACGCCGGCGCGCCAGATCGAGCCGCAGTGCACCAGGTGCGTGCGGCTGCCACGGAGCGCCCGCACGAGCTGCTCGGCCGACTCGAGCGTGAAGCAGACGAGGTCGACGACGGCCTTGGCACCGAGCGCGGCGATGCGGTCGCCGAAGGTTCCGTCGCGGTCCTCCCGCTCACGGTCGGCGGTGATCCGGTCGACCCGCTCCCACTCCGGGGCGTCCGCGTACGGGGTGCGGGTGCCGCGCGTCACGACGGTGACGCGGTGGCCGGCACGGACGAGGCGGGGGACCAGGAAGGTGCCGATGTGGCCGGTGGCTCCGATGACGACGATGTCCATGCCGGCCACGCTAGGCGCGTGCATCCGTGCGCGGCAGGCCCTGGCGGTGCTCCCCGGTGGACGCGACGCGGAACGGGCCGGATCAGGCCCGACGTGACCAGACCGAGGACGGACGTGACCGCAGACGGACGGGAGCACCGACGGACGGGAGGCCCGTGGCGCGTCCGCCACCGGCCTCCCGTCCTTGGGTTGGTCGGGTCTAGGACCCGCTGACCGCCTTGACGGAACCGGCGATGACCGCGGCGTCCTCGGCGAGCGCGCCGACCGGGTCGGGCAGTCCCGTGCTGCTCAGGAGCTTGCGGGCGGCCCACCCGGCGAAGCTGCCGACGATCGCGCCGACGCCACCGAGGATCGCGCCCTCGAGGCGCAGGTCGCGACGACCGGTCGTCCCGAGCGCGGCGCCCGCGAAGGCACCTGCGCCGATGCGCCCGACCAGGCCGAGCGGCGAGATGCGGGCGGGCGCCTTCGGAGACTTGTCGCCGATGAGCTCACCGATGGCCGACGCGACGAGCAGGCCGCGGCCGAGCGGCGTGCTGAAGACCTTCCACTGCTGCCAGTCGCCCTGCACGGCCTTGTTGTCGTGGTTCAGCGCGAGGACGGCCAGCGGGGTGCTGCTCCGTCCGCCGCTGAGGAACCCGAGTGCCAGGGTCCGGACCAGGGTGTGCTGCTCGTCGTGCTTGCTCATGGTTCTCCTGTCGAGTCCGCTCGGACGTCGTGTCCGCTCGGACGGTACTCGCCGGGCGCTGGGGGACGGACCGCCGCCGCCCCCTCCGAGCCGTGCCGCGTACCGTCCGGGCCATGAGCAACGTCATCCTGTTCGGCGGCCACGGCAAGGTCGCACTCCTCGCCACCCGCATCCTCACCGAGCGCGGCCACAGTGTCACGTCGGTGATCCGCAACCCGGACCAGCAGGACGAGGTCCGCGCGCACGGCGGCGAGCCCCGCGTCGCCGACGTGCAGGAGCAGTCGCTCACCGACTTCGCCGACCTGATCCGCGGGCACGACGCCGTCGTCTGGTCGGCCGGCGCCGGTGGCGGGTCCGCGGACCGCACCTGGGCGATCGACCGCGACGCCGCCGTGCTCTCCGTGCAGGGTGCCGCGCAGGCCGGGGTCGACCGGTACGTCATGGTGTCGTGGTCCGGGTCGACGCTCGACCACGGGATCCCGCAGGACCAGGACTTCTTCGCCTACGCGCAGTCGAAGATGATCGCCGACGCCGTGCTCCGCGACTCCGGGCTGCAGTGGACGGTCGTCGCGCCGAGCACGCTGACCGACGACGAGCCGACCGGGTCGGTGGACTGGGACGGTTCGGCCACGCAGGTCCCTCGTGGCGACGTGGCGCACGTGGTCGCCGACGTCGTCGAGGACCCGTCGACCGCCGGCCGCACGTTCCGCTTCAACGGCGGTGGCACGGCGATCGCCGAGTTCCTGCAGCAGCGGTAGCGCGCGGATGTCGGTGACGGACCGGTCGGGTCGGCCCTGCTGATGCACGCGCTGCTCGTCCGCGTCCGCGAGTCGTTCTGGTTCCTGCCCGCCCTGCTCGGGGTCGTGGCGATCGTCGTCGCGCAGCTGCTCGTCACGCTCGACCGCGAGGTCCTGGACGGGCAGGTGCCGGCGGTGCCGTTCCTCGACGCCCTGAGCGCCGGCGGTGGTCGGTCGATCCTGACGACGATCGGCACGGCCATGCTCACGGTCGCCGGGACCTCGTTCTCGATCACGATCTCGGTCCTCGCGACCACGTCGTCGACGTACGGACCGCGGCTCGTGCGGAACTTCACGGCGGACCGGGCGAACCAACTCGTGCTCGCGGCGTTCACCTCGACGTTCCTCTACGCGATGGTCGTGCTGCGGACCGTGCACACGGACGTGGACGACGGCGACGCGTTCGTGCCCGTCGTCGCCATCCACGTCGCGGTCCTGCTCGCCGTGCTCGACGTCGGCGTGCTCGTCTTCTTCATCCACCACATCGCGTCGAGCACGCAGATCACGTCGCTGCAACGGCAGGTGCAGACCGACCTGCGCGCTGCGGTCGACGAGGCCTACCGGGACGGCGACGACGAGCGACGGACGATCGAGCCCGTGATCGTCCCCGAGGACGGGTGGTACGCGGTCCGGGCGGCATCCGACGGCTACGTGCAGTCGGTGGAGTGGCGGACGCTGACGGCATGGACGGTCCGCAACGACCGTCTGGTGGACGTCGTCGCGACCCCGGGCCGGTACGTCATCCAGGGCGACGTCGTGGTGCGCGTGCGCGTCCGCGCTGACGGGGACCAGGCCGACCGATCGCGCGACGACGACAGCACCCCGAAGATCGACGCGGCGGCCGCGCGGACCCTCCGCGCCGCGGTGGTCCTCGGCACTGCCCGGACGCCCGTGCAGGACGTCGAGTTCGCCCTCCAGCAGCTCGTCGAGATCGCCGTCCGCGGTCTGGCGTCCGGCTCGAACGACCCGTACACGGCGGTCAGTGCCCTGGACATGGCGACGCCGGTCCTGGTGCCGCTCTGGCGCGACCGGAGCGCCGTGACGGCGCTGCTCGGGCCGGACGGCACGCAGCGGGTCCTGCAGCACTGGCCGTCGCCCGAGGACCTGGTGGCCGGACTCTTCGCGACCGTCGGGCACTACGGCGCCGGACAACCGCTCGTCGAGCGGGCCGCCGACCGGCTGGCCGAGCGACTCGAACAGCAGGCACCTGAGCATCGACGCGGACTCGTGGCCGTGCCGCGGGGTCGGCGTGACGATGCCGACGGCGGGCCGCCTACCTGAACGGAACCACAGCACGTCAGGCACCATGGACCGATGGCCACGACCAGACCACCAGCCTCATCCACCGACCAGCTCCGCCCCGGGCAGCCGGTCCGCACCACCCCCGAGCTCGCACGCTGGGTCTTCTGGCCGGCCGCCGTCGTCGTGCTCGGCTTCGTCGCCTGGACCCTCATCGCGCCGTCGTCCGCCGAGGCCGTCTTCACCGCGCTGCAGAGCGGCATCGTCCGCAACTTCAGCTGGTACTACGTGCTCATCGCGGCGTTCTTCGTCGGGTTCTCGCTGTTCGTCGGGTTCTCGAAGTACGGCGACATCAAGCTCGGCAAGGACCAGGACGAGCCCGAGTTCTCCACCGGCTCGTGGTTCGCCCTGCTCTTCGCGGCGGGCATGGGCATCGGACTCGTCTTCTACGGTGTCTCCGAGCCGCTCAGCCACTTCGCCTCGCCCCGGCCCGGCGTGACGGGCACCGAGAACCAGCTCGCCCAGCAGGCGATGACCCAGACCTTCCTGCACTGGGGCCTGCACGCCTGGGCCATCTACGTCGTCCTCGGCCTCGCCCTGGCCTACGCGATCCACCGTCGCGGCCGTCCGGTCTCGATCCGGTGGGCACTCGAACCGCTGCTCGGCAACCGCGTCCGCGGCGGGTGGGGCAACCTCATCGACGTGATCGCCCTGATCGGCACGCTGTTCGGCGTCGCGACCTCGCTCGGCCTCGGCGTCATCCAGATCGGCGCCGGACTCGAGGCCGCCGGTCTCGCCGAGAGCAGCACGGTCAGCCAGATCGCCATCATCGCGGTCATCACGGCGGTGACGATCGTCTCCCTGGTCACCGGTGTGACCAAGGGCATGAAGATCCTGTCGAACTTCAACCTCATCCTCGCGGCGGCGCTGCTGCTCTTCATCCTGATCGTCGGCCCCACGCAGTTCCTGCTGCGTGACTTCGTGCAGTCGATCGGCGCCTACCTGCAGAACGTCGTCGGCCTCTCCTTCAACGTGACCGCGCAGCAGGGTGCGGCCGGCGAGGAGTGGCAGGGCGCCTGGACGACGTTCTACTGGGGCTGGTGGATGTCGTGGGCCCCCTTCGTCGGCATCTTCATCGCACGCATCTCGCGCGGCCGCACCGTGCGTGAGTTCGTCTTCGGCGTGCTGCTCGTGCCGACGGTCCTGACCTTCCTCTGGTTCGCCGTCCTCGGTGGTGCAGCCATCCACCAGGAGACGGACGGCGCGGGCGGCCTCGTCGGCGCGGACGGGTCGGTCGACGTCGAGGGCTCGCTCTTCACACTCCTCGCCGACCTGCCCGCCGGCGTCGTGCTGACCTTCGGCGCGATCCTGCTCATCGGCGTGTTCTTCGTGACGTCCTCGGACTCGGGGTCACTCGTCATGGCGATGATCGCGTCGGGTGGCGACATCGAGCCGAAGAACTGGCTGCGCGTGTTCTTCGCGGTGGTGGCCGCACTGCTCGCCGTCGCACTGCTCCTGACGGGCGGGTTGAACGCCCTGAAGACGGCGGCGATCACCACCGCGCTGCCCTTCAGCATCGTGCTGCTGATGACCTGCTGGTCCACGGTGATCGCGTTCAACCGCGAGCGCCGGGCGTACGACAAGGCGGAGCGCGAGGTGCTGCTCGAGCACGTCGGTGCGTACTACGGGCTCGAGGTCGACGCTCCCGAGCAGCGGCAGACCGCACGTCCCTGGGACCTGGTGCGGCGGCTCCGCGGCGGTCGTGGAAGCAGCCGATCGACCATCGGCACGGTCAGCACCTCGCCGGACGCGTTCCCGGTGCACCCAGAGTCCGTCTCGCCGGACCCCGGCGTCGACGCCAGCCTCGACCCGGCGCCGGCCGACGCAGCAGCGGACGCTCAGGAGGCGCAGCCGCGGTCCTGACGTGACCCGGTGACGGACGGGAGGCGCGGTGCCGGCAGGGACCGCGCCTCCCGTCCGGTTGAGGCG
>CAJYIG010000115.1 GCA_913774725.1 uncultured Curtobacterium sp.
CGGCCGATTCCGGTGCCGGTGTAGCTGCCGACTCGGCGCCAGGAATGATGCAAGAAAACGGGGCCGCATCACGCGACGAGCTCGCAGAACGTCCGACCCTCGGCCGTCCAGCTCCGGCGGGCCCGCAGTCCCGCCGTCGCCGCGTGCTCGAGCAGCGCGTCGACACCCACCTCGGCCCAGGGGAAGCCCCCCTGCGGTTGCCGTCGCCGTCCGCCACGTGCGCGGTGAAGGTCCGGTCGGCGGAGCGGTCGACGTGGGACTCGACGACGACGCGACCGCCATCGCGGACGATCTCCGCGCAGCGGGCGAGCAGTGCGACGGGGTCGCCGCCGATGCCGATGTTGCCGTCGATCACCAGTGCGGTGTCTCACCGCCCCCCGTCGGGGATCGGGTCGAAGGCCGACCCCTGCACGGCGGTGCCGCCGGAGCGTCGCGCGATCGCGACGGCCTCGACGGACACGTCGACGCCGAGCGCCGGGATGCCGAGGGCCTGCGCCGCGACGAGAATCCGCCCCGGGCCGCAGCCGATGTCGATGACGGGGCCGTCCGCTGGCCAGCAGATCAGGTCATCGGCCGGAGATTCGTCGAGGGGTGAACACCGCCGATCCAAGATGGTCCGTTGTCCGGGTTGTCCTGAAGTTTGAACCCAGCGGAAATCCCCCGTACTCGGTCCTGACAAGTTACCCGCGAGAGACGATCAATGGATGACGAAGACTTCTACCGTGAGGTGATCCGTCGCGTTCCGAGAACGACCTCGTTGCTCGGCGTGGAATTCAACCTCGATTGGCAGCTCGATTGGCCAGATGCGGAATCGGTCCTCGTGCAGGACCTCGATGATGCTCCGCTGCGCGACAACGAGGTGCTGCGAACAGAGCTCGACTACCTCTTGAATGTGCTGGGGACCGACTCGTCGGTTGACGACTTCTTGACGTACATCGATTCGGGCCTCGATCCCCTCGCCGAGACTGGCCAAACTTCCCGTACCTGGCTCATCGGACTTCGAGACCGTGCTGCCCGCAATGTCCGGAATGGCAATTCGGTCGAGCGTGGGCAGACCGGTGAGGTCCTCTGATGGCACGCACTGTACGGACGGGTGAGTCCTACTTCCCGAGCGTCGAGCGCGCGAACGAAGCGGTGGCCTACGCGCTCGACTTCAACCACGAACACATCAGGCGTTGGGTCGCGGAGGGTGCTCCACGCCCGCTGCGGGTGTACGCCGTCCCCGGCGGCGTGACCGGCCGGGGGAACCCCTTCGTGGAGCCGCAGGACCTCGAAGCCGTGCGCGCCGTGCTCGTCCGATCGGCGGACAGTCCCTCGGGCTACACGGTGTTCACGGCGTACCCCGCGGTCGCGAGCATCACGGCGCGCAACTTCCACGGGTTCGATGACTTCGTCGGGACCTACTTCCATCAGGACTGGGCGGACGAGCCGTATTCGGCGGATGCAGCGCTCGAGGACCACCTTGCTCACACCTCCTCCGACGAACAGCGTGCGCTCCTCGAAGACGTCCGCGACCTGGACCTGATCCTCCCGGACGAGTCGGCACTCGATGGACGCCTGACTGAACTTGACTGCAACTACGTGCCGGCGGACGACGGACTCGACGACCGAGCGTGGTTGCACAACGTGGCGGCTCGGGTCGAACGACAACTCAGCAACGGCGGAGCGGGATGACCGACGATGTGAGTCGCCGACGGACGCTCCGCACAGGATCAGCCCGGTTCTCCGTCGATGCACGAACAATCCGCTCGTGCCCGGACGCCGCGATCAGCGCTGCGGAAGCACGGTTCGAAGCGTGGACGAACCGTGGGTTGGTGAAGCCGTTGCGCCTGCGCTTCCGGCCCGGGAACGCAGCTGTTCAATGAGGAGGTCGGTGCGTACGAAGCGGCGCACCCGGAATCCGGTCTTCTCGGCGCGAGATTTGATTCTGGCTCATTCGTCAGGACGGGCGGCGTGCAGGGGGTCGATGCAGCCGGTGGGCATATCGCATCGCGAGACATCATCAACCCGGACACCGGGAAACAACGACGAGCCGCGGGGATGGCTCTGGGGATGCGCACCGTCCACGCAGGCTCGGTTCCTGGGCACACTCGAGTGGGCGCGGCGTCATCCTGACGAGTGGTCGCCGCAGCTCATCCAGCATCCGGTGACGGAGCGTGACGCACGGGGGCCACGACTCGACCGGTGAGCGCAGACGGGTGAGCACAGAGCGAGCGGCCGCCCACACAGGGAACGCGGGGGACGTCCCGGGACGAACGACCGCTCGCGGTCTGTGTCGGCTGCTGCGCTCAGGCGGTCCGGAACGACCCGGTCGCCGTCCGCAGCGAGCCGGTCACGGTCCGCGTCGAGGACGTCTCGGTGCCGGGGCGGCGGAACTGGGTGTCCACGAACCGGCCGAGCGCACGGCCCGCACCGGTACCGGTGTAGCTGCCGACCGGGCGCCATGCGGCCTCGACCGCGTAGGCGCCGAGCTCGTCGCGCTGCTCGAGGCCGGAGACGTAGGCGCCGCCGAGGGGGTTCTGTCGGTTCTGCACGGGTGCTCCTCGTCGTCGTGCCGAGGTCCCGGAGTCGCCGGACCGACGACCAGGGCGCCGTCGGCTGTACGCACGACGGTACCTCGTTGTCTTGAATGATGCAAGACAACGAGGTGGATCACGCCACGAGCTCGCAGAACGTCCGTCCGTCGGTGGTCCAGCTCTGCCGCGCCTGCAGTCCGGCCACGGTCGCGTGCCGGAGCAGCGCGTCGACGCCGACCTCGGCCCACGGGAAGCCCTCGCTCCGGTTGCCGTCCACGTCGACCACGTGTGCGGTGAACGCCCGGTCGGCGGTGCGGTCGACGTGGGTCTCGACGACCACGCGGCCGCCGTCGCGGACGATCTCGCCGCAGCGGGCCAGGAGCGCGACGGGGTCGCCGCCGATCCCGATGTTGCCGTCGATCACGAGTGCGGTGTCCCAGCGGCCCTCGTCGGGGATCGTGTCGAACACCGAGCCCTGCACCGCGGTGCCGCCGGAGCGTCGGGCGATGGCGACGGCCTCGGCGGAGACGTCCACGCCGAGCGAGGGGATGCCCAGCGCCCGGGCGGCGACGAGCATGCGGCCGGGACCGCATCCGATGTCGATGACCGGGCCGTCGGCGCCCTCGAGCAGGGAGCGGTCGACGCGGTCGGCGGCGGCGCTCCACCGGCCGACGTCCATCGTGACCTCGACGTCGGGTCGGTCCGGGTCGGTCAGGCGCAGGTGGCCGTCGTTCTGCAGGGCGCGGGCGTACGGTTCGCCGCCGCCGGCACCGAACGTGACGGTGTCGTGCATCGTCATCGGGCACCTCCGGTCGTCGTGGTCATGGTGGAGTTGCGCTCGGCGGCGAAGGCCGTGGCGAACCGCGAGTTCGGCGCGAGGGCGGCGACCTGTTCGGCGTCCGCCACGGTGTCGACGTCGAGCAGCCCCGGCAGGGTCCCGACCGACAGCCCGGCATCGGTCAGACGTGCCAGCTGCACGGCACCGGTGTCGTCCTGCGACATCGGGACGCCGCGGAGCAGGTCGCCGTCGGGCTCGCGGAGGTACAGCGACCAGAAGCCACCGTCGTCCGCGGGGCCGAACCACGCGTCGCGCTCCGGGTCCTCGAAGACGGGGACGAGGTGCTCAGGGGAGGCCTGCGGGGTGTCCATGCCGACGAGCAGCGTCGGTCCGGTCATCGCGTCGAACATCGCGCCGAGACGCTCGTCGAGGCCTCCGCCGACCTGGTGCAGGACCTCGAAGTCGTCGGTGCCCTCGGGCAGCACGACGCCGTCGTAGAGCAGCACGCGACGCGAGGCGGGCAGGGCACGCACCGTCTCGATCGTGTCGGCCAGCGCGGCAGAGGCGACGCGGGCGGCGCCCTCCGGGGTCAGCGCCGGCGTCAGCCGGGTCTTGACCTTGCCGGGCAGGCACTCCTTGGCCACGACGACCACCGTGACGTCCGTCATGAGCGTGCTCCTTCCGTGGTGGACCCGGCCACGTCGCGGGCCGGACCGGGCGCGACCACGCGGGGGCGTGCCTCCCGGCCGTACTCGCGCAGCAGGCGGGACATGTCGCGGACGGCGTTGACCGTGCCGCGGAGCGTGCCGGTGACCTTGCTGTCCCCGACGCGCTGGGCGTAGCCGATGTCGGACTCGTCGACCCGCCAGCCGGCCGCGTGCGCGGCCAGGACCATCTCGAGCGGGTAGCCGCTGCGGCGGTCCTGCAGGTCGAGGGCGACCAGGTCGGCGCGGCGCATGACGCGCATCGGACCGAGGTCGCGGAGGCGGTAGCCGGTGGCGCGGCGCATCAGGACGGCGAGCACGCGGTTGGCGAACCGGGCGTGCGGTGCCCAGGCCCCGCGCGTGGTGGGGACGCGGCGTCCGAGCGCGAGGTCGGTCTGCCCGTCCGCCACGCGGGCCACGAGGTCGGGCAGTTCGGCCGGGTCCATGGACGCGTCGGCGTCGCAGAACGCGACGTACTCGGCGGTCGCGGCGGCGACACCGGCGGCGCAGGCCGAGCCGAAGCCCTTGACCGGTTCGGTGACGACGGTCGCACCGTGGGCGCGGGCGACGTCGGCCGATCCGTCGGTCGAGCCGTTGTCGACGACGATGGCGCGGTACCCCTCGGGCAGGCGACCGATGACGCGCGGGAGCGCGTCTGCCTCGTCGAGGCAGGGCAGGATCACGTCGACGGTCATGTGGTCCATTCGGTGCGGATCGCCCTGGCGACTGGGCCGGTCTCCGGTCGCGCGCGTCGCGTCCTCGTCGGGCTGGTCGCCGGCGGGTGGGGTTC
>CAJYIG010000116.1 GCA_913774725.1 uncultured Curtobacterium sp.
CTCGATGCCGGCGACCAGTGCGCGCTCGACCGTCTCGACGAGCCGCTGGTCCTCGTCCCGGGCGGTGCCCACCTGCACGGTGACGGCGGAGTCCGCCACCCAGCCGTCGACGCTCGCGGCGAAGTCGAGGCTCACGAGGTCGCCGTCGACGAGCACGCGGTCGTGGGGCAAGCCGTGCAGGGCGGCGTCGTTGACCGACGTGCACAGGTTCTTGCCGAAGGGTGAGTTGCCGAACGAGGGGTGGTAGTCGACGTAGCAGCTCACCGCGCCGCGGTCGGCGATCATCCTCGCGGCGACGCGGTCGAGGTCGAGCAGGTTCACGCCCACGTCGACGGTCACGAGCAGCTCGTCGAGCACGTCGGCGACGAACCGTCCGGCGGCGCGCAGGCCCTCCAGCTCGGCGGGGGTGCGGAGTTCGATCATGGTCCCATCCTGCACCGGTTGGCGGGAGTGCCCGTTCTGTGGCAGGATTGGACGCTGTGCCCTGGCTGGACTCTGCCACGGGGGAGTCGCCGATTCCGGGCACGGACACTTCTTTCCAGAACCGATCCGCGGCGACCCGTGCGCGTCCGCAGAGAGTGAACGAACATGCAGCTCCTCGACCACGTCGACGCAGCGTCCCTGCGCACCGACGTCCCGGACTTCCGCCCCGGTGACACCATCAAGGTGCACGTCAACATCATCGAGGGCACGCGCTCGCGCGTCCAGGTGTTCCAGGGTGTCGTCATCGCGCGCCAGGGCCACGGCCTCGGCGAGACCTTCAAGGTCCGCAAGGTGAGCTTCCAGGTCGGCGTCGAGCGCTGGTTCCCGGTGCACTCGCCGATCATCGACCACATCGAGGTCGTCACCCGCGGTGACGTCCGTCGCGCGAAGCTCTACTACCTGCGCGAGCTCCGCGGCAAGGCGGCCCGCCGCAAGATCAAGGAGAAGCGCGACGCCTGATCGCCTTCACAGTGCGAGCCCGCGAGCCGGGTTCCACTGGACGCCCCCCGCCGATGTACGGTTGTGCATCGACGGGGGGCTTTCCCGTTGTGCGCGCCTCACGGGGCGCCGGGTCTTCCACGCCCGACCGGTGCGGGTGTGGGTCGGCACGCCGGTCGGCGTGCTCCTGAACGAGAGCGGACATGACGGACACCACGCAAGGATCGGGGCGCCGCCCACGGGCCGAGAAGCAGGGCAACGGTGTCCTGACGTTCCTGCGGGACCTCGTCATCATCTTCCTCGCGGCGCTGCTCGTCTCGTTCCTCGTGAAGACGTTCCTGATCCGCTCGTTCTACATCCCGTCCGAGTCGATGGAGAACACGCTGCAGGTCAACGACCGGGTGATCGTCAACGAGCTGGTGCCCGACGTGGTGTCGCTCAAGCGCGGTGACGTGGTCGTCTTCAAGGACCCGGGCGGGTGGCTCACCGGCGCGAACGTGCCGAGCGTCGCTCCCACCACTCAGCCGGCGAAGGCCATCGACTGGCTCCTCACCCAGGTCGGTCTGGGGACCGGAGACAGCGACGACCACCTCATCAAGCGGGTCATCGGCCTGCCGGGCGACAAGGTGACGTGCTGCAACGACCTCGGGCAGATGTCCGTGAACGGCGTCCCGCTCAAGGAGCCGTACACGCTGCTGCCCAGCGGTGCCCCGGCGTCGGCCGACCCGTTCTCGGTCACCGTGCCCGAGGGGACGATCTGGGTGATGGGCGACAACCGCAACGACTCGAAGGACTCCCGGTACAACCGTGACACGCCGTCGAAGGGGTTCGTGCCGCTCTCGGACGTGACCGGCAGGGCCTTCGTCATCTCCTGGCCCACCAGCCGGTGGACGTGGCTCGACGACTACCCCGACGTGTTCGCGGGCGTGGAGGAGAAGGACCGGTGACCGCGGTCCGGCCCTCGCTGCGGGTCGAGAAGAAGCTGCTCGGTTCCGGTCGGGTGACCGTGATCGGCATGGACGAGGTCGGCCGCGGCGCGATCGCCGGTCCGGTGGCCGTCGGTGTCGCGGCGGTGACGCTGGACATCGGACGTGTGCCCCAGGGGCTCGCCGACTCGAAGCTGCTCTCCGCTGCGCGGCGGACCGAGTTGGTGCCGGTCGTCCGGCGGTGGGCGCGGACCGCCGTGGGGATGGCGTCGGCGGACGTGGTGGACCGGCAGGGGATCGTGCCCGCGCTCGGTCAGGCGGGTGCGGCGGCCCTCGGCGCCCTCGTCCGCGACGGGGTGTCCCTCGACGACACGGTCGTGGTGCTCGACGGGTCGTTCGACTGGTTGTCGCGCGCCGTGCCGGCCGACCTCGTGCCGTCGGGCGGTCCGCTCGACGTCGTGGTGCGCGTGAAGGCCGAACGGGACTGTGCCTCGGTCGCTGCGGCGTCGGTCGTCGCGAAGGTGGAGCGGGATGCGCTGATGATCGCCGCGCACGAGGACGCTCCCCACTACGGGTGGTCGTCGAACAAGGGCTACGGGTCCACGGCCCACTACGACGGCATCCGTGCAGCAGGTGCCCACCCGCTGCACCGGACGAGTTGGCTGCACC
>CAJYIG010000117.1 GCA_913774725.1 uncultured Curtobacterium sp.
GTGCGTGCCGCCGCCGGTGACGACGACCGGACCGTCGACGACCGGGCAGCGGTACGCACCAGCCCGTCCGGGTCGAGCAGGCTCCCCCGGACCCGGGTGTTCGGCCAGACGCCGTCCTGCAACCCGAGCACGACGACCACGTCGCACTCGAGCCCGATGGTGGCCGACGGGGTGAGCACCCGCACGCGGCCGGCCGTGCGGTCGGGGCCGATCGAGTCCTCGGGCAGGTCGGCGCCGAGCAGGTCGTCGACGAACACTCGCGCGGGTGCGTCGGGGGTCCGCTCGACGAAGCGCTTCGCGGCGGTGAAGAGTCCGACGACGGCGTCGAGGTGCCGGTCGGCCTCGGCGGCGCCCACCCCGCCGGCCGCAGACTGCCCGCCCCACGCGGTCGCCAGACCGCTGCGCTCCCAGAGCCCCCAGAGGATCTCCTCGATGCTGGCGTCGGCCGTGGCGTCCGCCCGCGCCTGCACGAGACTGCGCGCGAGCCGGGTGGCACGACGGGCGAACCCGGCGTCGACGGTGGCGAGCCGCTCGGGCGCACCGAGTGCATCGACGAGCAGTTCGTCGGCGGTGCGGGTCCCGCCGCCGGCGAGCTCCTCGCGGCGCAGGGCGAGCCGGAGCCGCCGCATCGCCAGGGTGTCCAGCCCGCCGAGGGGTCCGGTCGCGAACGCCGTGGCGAGGTCGGCGTCGAGCGGGAGCACCCCGAGGGCGACCGCGGCCGCGTCGAGCAGCGATCGGGCGGCGCTGTCGTCACGCGGACGGACCGGCGCGGCGCCCGCCGTCGCGGGGACCTCGGCGACGGACAGTGCCCGGACGAGCTCGGGGATCGCCGCACAGCTCCGGGTGACGACCGCCATCCGGTGCCACGGGACGCCGTCGAGCAGCCGGTGCTCCCGGAGGCGTCGGGCGATCGCGACGACGAGCGCCGAACGGCTGCCTGCTTCGAGGTGCAGCACGGCATCGCTGCGCGCGTCCGTCGTCGACGCCACCGCGGTCCGCTGCCGTCCGGCTGCGGCGGCACCGATCCGCGCCGTCACCGCACCGACGAGCGCACGGACCGGAGCCGCGTGCCGGTGCACCGTGCCGAGCACGACCTCGTCGACGCGCTCCACGCCGAGCCGGACGGCCAGTCGCCCGAGCACGTCCGGCTCGGCACCGCGGAACGCCGAGGCCGCGATGTCCGGGTCGCCGAACGCGACGACCTGCACGCCGGAGCGGGCGAGTGCCCCGAGGAGGGCGATCTCACCCTCGACGAGCTCCTGGGTGTCGTCGACGACGAGCAGGCGCAGCGCCGCGATGCTCGCCGGGACCTCGTGGCGGAGCACCGCGGCGGTCGCGAACGCCACCAGCTCGGCCGCGTCCAGACTGCTGCCCCGGAAGGCCGTCACCGACGCGCGGTAGTCGTCCACGAAGTCGCCGACCGCGCGCCACTCGGGGCGTCCCCGCTCGTCGGCGAGCTCGCGCATGTCGTCCGGTTCGATCCCGGCGGCCACCGCACGCATCATGACGTCGCGGAGCGCCGTGCGGAACCCGGCGCGCTCGCGCACCACGGCGGTGATCGGTGCCGGCCACGCGGGCCCGTCGCCGTCGGCCTCGTGCCCCTCGAGCAGGTCGGCGATGATGCGGTCCTGCTCCCCACCGGTCAGCAGCGTCGGTGTCTCCTGCCCCTGCAGCGCCGCGGCGTGCGCGACGACCTGGAAGGCGAGGGAGTTGACGGTCCGGGCGAGCGCCCCCGGGACGACCCGGTCGACCGCCGCGGCCAGGCGGTCGCGGAGCGCGGTCGCCGCTGTGCGGGCCGAGGTGAGCGCGAGCACCGTGGCGTGGCCGTCCGTCGACACCGCGTCCGGGCGGGTGAGCCGGTCGGCGACGAGCCGGGTGAGCGTGGTGGTCTTGCCGGTGCCCGGAGCGCCGATGACCGCGGCGTGCCGGCCGTCGGGCAGGGCGAGGACGGCGTCCTGCGCCGGGTCCGTCACGAGCGCGCGGGCGGCCCCGACGTCCTCGGGGAGGGTCGTCAGCGTGGTCCTGGGCACGCGGACACGGTACCGACCACGGCCGACAGCAGCGGTCGACGCACCGCTGTCGGTGCCGCACCGGGCCGTGGGTCGGCACCGCGCCGACACCGCTGCCGCCGCCGCGGTGCGCCTCGGGCGAACGCCCGGTGCCGGCAGGTGCCGCTCGGATACGCTGTGCTCGTGGACATCAAGATCGGCATCATCAACAGCCCGCGCGAGATCGCCTTCGAGACCGCCCAGAGCGCCGAGGAGATCGAGCAGGCCGTCGCCGCGGCCCTCGAGTCGCAGTCGACCCACCTCTCCCTCAAGGACGAGAAGGGCCGTCGCTTCATCGTGCCGGTCGCCTCGCTCGCCTACGTCGAGGTCGGCGCAGAGGAGTCGCGGCGCATCGGCTTCGTCGCCTGACGTGGAGCTGCTCTTCGCCGTGCTCGGCGGCCTCATCGCCGGGGCCGTCGCGCACGTCGTCGTGCCGTGGCGCTCGACCCGCGGCGCGCTGCTGGGTCCGGCCGTCGGTGGCATCGTGGCCGCCGTCGTGTGGGAGGCCATGACCTGGGCCGGCTGGCGGTACGACGGCGGGTGGATCTGGGTGACCGCCCTGGTCGGCGCGGGCGTCGTCGCGGTCGTGGCCGAGTGGGTCCTGGGACGCCGGCGCACCGCTGCGGACGAGACCTTCTTCGAGCGGGCGCGCACCGAGCGCGCCTGAACACAGACGTTACGAGCGCGCCGGAGCGGAGCGGACCTGAGCGCGCCGGAGCGGAGCGCGCCTGAGCGCAGCGGACGCGAGCGCGACGGACAGCAGACAGCGCCGCTCCGAGCACGACCGAGTCGCTCGTGCCGGCCCGTTCGGCGTTCCGGCGCCGCCGGACGTCAGGCGGTCAGGCCGAGGGCGTCCATCCGCCGGGTGTGCGCCGCGATGAGCTCCGTCCACACCGGCTCGAGCTTCTCCTGGTCCTCCCGCGCGTGGACCGCCAGCGCCGACCGTGCCACCAGCAACGTGTCGCCCACGAGTCGACGGCCCCACATCGCCAGGCGCGACCCGATGCGCGGGTCCTGTTCGATGTGCGACGACAGCTCCTGCACGACCGCCGGCTCCTCGCGCGCGTCGAACACGGTCCGGAGACGCTGTCGCACGTCGAGCGGCAGCGACCGGAGCATGTTGCCGAACAGGTCGTTCAGGATGCCCGCCGTCACGTACCCGGTGAGCATCGACTCGTACCAGTCGGCACCGCTGGTACGCAGCAGGAAGCGGTCGATCGCCTCGCGGTGCGGCTCCATCAGCGTCGCCGGCTCGCCGCCGGTCCGCTCGATCTCGGCCACGATCGTGCGGTGCCGTTCGAGCGCCGTCGTCGCGAGCACCCCCGTGACGAGGCGTCCGGACATCGTCGGCGCCCCAGCACCGGCACGACCCATCGTCTCGTAGAGCGACAGCTGCAGGTACGCGGCCTGCCCCAGGTAGACGTCGAGCTCCGGGCTCACGTCGTCCAGCTGCAGGCGCTCCACGGGCGAGGCGTTCCGCGGGTTGCGCGAGGCCAGCCACGCGGCCGCGAGCTGCGCAGCGCGCTTCCGGTTCCACCACGACACCACGCCCCAAGCATACGGGCAGCGGACGCCGCTCCCGCCCGGCGGGCGCTGCCGTCGTCGGCCGTCGGTAGACTGTCGTCGACCTCCACCAGGACTAAGGTGCTTCTTTGACTTTCGCAGACCTCACCATCGAGCAGGACATCGTCGACGCGCTCGCGACGAAGGGCATCACCGAGCCCTTCCCGATCCAGCAGCAGACGATCCCGCTCGCCCTCACCGGCCAGGACATCATCGGCCAGGCCAAGACGGGCACCGGCAAGACCTTCGGCTTCGGCCTCCCCCTGATCCAGCGCCTCGGTGCCGCTCCGGAGCCGGGGGTCAAGGCGCTCGTCGTCGTCCCGACCCGCGAGCTCGCGGTGCAGGTGACCGAGGACCTCGAGCTCGCCACGTCGAACCGCCCGACCACGATCGTGTCGATCTACGGCGGCAAGGCGTACGAGGGCCAGATCGAGCAGCTCAAGGCCGGCGCCCAGATCGTCGTCGGTACGCCCGGTCGCCTCATCGACCTGCAGCGCCAGCGCCTGCTCGACCTGTCCAAGGTGCAGGAGGTCGTGCTCGACGAGGCCGACCGCATGCTCGACCTCGGCTTCCTGTCGGACATCGAGCGCATCTTCCAGGCCGTCCCCGCGGTGCGCCACACGATGCTGTTCTCGGCGACGATGCCGGCTCCGATCGTCGCGCTCGCCCGTCGCTTCATGACCCGGCCGGTGCACATCCGCGCGACGGACCCGGACGAGGGCCTGACGCAGGCGAACATCAAGCACGTCATCTACCGCGCGCACTCGCTCGACAAGGACGAGGTCATCGCCCGCATCCTGCAGGCGGAGGGCCGCGGCAAGACCGTGATCTTCACCCGCACCAAGCGCGCCGCGGCGAAGCTCGTCGAGGAGCTGAAGGACCGCGGCTTCAACGCCGCGGCCGTCCACGGCGACCTCAACCAGGAGCAGCGCGAGCGTGCCATGGCCGCGTTCAAGGCCGGCAAGCGCGACGTGCTCATCGCGACCGACGTCGCCGCCCGTGGCATCGACGTCGACGACGTGACGCACGTCATCAACCACACGATCCCGGACGACCCGGACACCTACCTGCACCGCGCCGGCCGCACCGGCCGTGCCGGCAAGACGGGCATCGCGGTCACCTTCGTGGACTGGGACGACCTGCACAAGTGGACGCTCATCGACAAGGCCCTCGAGTTCGGCATCCCCGAGCCCGTCGAGACCTACTCGTCGTCGCCGCACCTGTTCACCGACCTCGACATCCCCGCCGGCACGAAGGGCCGCCTGCCCGGCGCGTCCTCGCACGCGGCCGAGGCCGGCTCCGCGCCGAAGCGTGGCGAGCGCAGCGGTGACCGCCAGGGCGGCGAGCGCAGCGGCTCCCGTTCGCGGTCCCGCACCCGCACCCGGTCGGGAGGCCCGCAGCAGTCCGACGCGTCGGCCCCCGCCGAGCAGACCACCGGCACCGACGCCGCACAGCCGTCCACCGAGGGCGCGACCGACACTGCCTCCACCGACGGCGCCGCGAAGCGTCGTCGCCGCCGCCGTCGTCGCAGCGGCGGCAGCGGTTCCGCTGAGGCGACCGCCTCGGCACCGCAGGGCACCGGCGAGGGCGAGTAGCGCCTCCCGTCCGCTCGACGGCCCCGTCACCGACGTGACGGGGCCGTCGTCGTCCGCACCCACGACAGGGACGCGTCATCCGAGTCTCGGACCCGGCGACGGATCGCGCGTCCGTCTGCGCGAGGTGTGTCG
>CAJYIG010000118.1 GCA_913774725.1 uncultured Curtobacterium sp.
TCACGGCCTTCACCGGACGCTCCCCGTCGGCGGCCGAGGCCCTGTCGGCGCAGGACTGCCGGTACACGCTGGTGACCCGCGCGGCCGACGGCGACACCGCCGAGGTGGTCGACACGATCGTGGCGGCCCACCCCGGCAGCGACGACACGGCCTGGAGGCACCTGGTCGCGTCCCCGGAGACGTCCGTCGTCACGCTGACGGTCACCGAGGCCGGCTACCGCGCCGACTCGGCCGTGCCGGCCCGTCTCGTCGACGGACTCGCCGCCCGACGGGCCGCCGGCGGCGGCCGGATCGCCCTGGCGTCGCTCGACAACCTGACGCACAACGGCGAGGTGCTCCGCGATGCCGTCCTCGGGGCGACGGACGACCCTGCGCTCCGGTCGTGGCTCGGGTCGACGGTCGCGTTCCCGTCGTCGATGGTCGACCGGATCACGCCCGCCACCACGGACGCCGACGTCGAGGCACTCGCCGACCTGCCCGGTGCACTGGCGGGGGACCGCGTCCCCGTCGTCACCGAGCCCTTCGCCGAGTGGGTGCTCGAGGACGCCTTCGACGGCATCGACCGGCCCGCGTGGGAGACCGCCGGCGTCCGACTGGTGCCCGACGTCACCCCGTACGAGCGGCGGAAGCTCTGGCTGCTCAACGGCTCGCACTCGCTCCTGGCGTACCTCGGGCTGCTCCTCGGCCACGAGACCGTCGCCGCTGCGATGGACGACCCCCGGTGCCGGAGCGCCGTCGAGCAGCTCTGGGACGAGGCCGCCGCCGAGCTCCCGCTGCCCGACGACGAGGTCGCCGCCGCCCGGGCCGCACTCGTCGAGCGGTTCGCGAACCCGCGCATCCGGCACACGCTGCGCCAGATCGCGTCCGGCGGCTCGCAGAAGCTGCCCGTCCGCGTCGTCGACGTCCTGCGTCGGCGACTCGAGCGCGACCCGGGTGCCGGCGTCGGTCCGGGAGCCGCGACCCTGCTCGCCGCCTGGTGGCTGCACTGCACCACGCAGCCCGAGCTGGTGGACGACGCCGGAGCGCCCGGGCCAGACTCGGACGTGCACGACGTCCTGGGGGTCGTCGCGCCCGACCTCGACACCACCCCCGTGGTGGCCGCCGTCACCGCGGCCGCCGATCGCATCCGCACCGCCGCGGGATCCGCACGCGGCACCGTCGACGAAGGAGTCCACGCATGACCGACACCGACACCACGAACCCGGCAGCGCCCGTCCCCGGCGCGGCCGACGGCGGCGCGGCGACGGACCCGACCGCCGGCCGTCCGGACACCTGGGCGTCGGCGGACCGCGGGCAGCTCATCGACCGGGCCGAGGTCGTCGTGACCAGCCCGGACCGGAACTTCGTCACCCTGAGGATCACCACCGTGGACGGCGTCACGGGCCTCGGCGACGCCACGCTCAACGGCCGCGAGCTCGCCGTCGCCGCGTACCTGTCCGAGCACGTCGTGCCGCTGCTCGCAGGGCGGGACGCCAGCCGCATCGAGGACGCCTGGCAGTTCCTCTACCGCTCGTCGTACTGGCGCCGGGGGCCGGTGACCATGGCCGCGATCGCCGCCGTCGACATGGCGCTGTGGGACATCAAGGCCAAGGTCGCCGGGATGCCGCTCTACCAGCTGCTCGGCGGGGCGTCGCGCACCGGGCTGATGGCGTACGGGCACGCCTCCGGCAAGGAGTTGCCCGAGCTGTTCGACTCGATCCGCGAGCGCCAGGCCGAGGGCTACCGGTCGATCCGCGTGCAGACCGGTGTGCCCGGGCTCGAGAGCATCTACGGCATCGCGTCGAACAAGACGACCGAGGGCAACGCCGGCGTCCGGTACGACTTCGAGCCCGCGCAGCGCGGGGCGTTCCCGGCGATGGAGGACTGGGACACCCGGGCCTACCTGCGGCACGTGCCCACCGTGTTCGAGGCCGTCCGCAACGAGTTCGGCCCCGAGCTGCCGCTCCTGCACGACGGCCACCACCGGATGACCCCGCTGCAGGCCGCCAAGCTCGGCAAGAGCCTGGAGCCCTACGACCTGTTCTGGCTCGAGGACTGCACCCCCGCCGAGAACCAGGAGGCGCTGAAGCTCGTCCGGCAGCACACCACCACGCCGCTCGCGATCGGCGAGGTCTTCAACACGATCTGGGACTTCAAGGACATCATCCGCGACCAGCTCATCGACTACGTGCGTGGAGCCGTGACCCACATGGGCGGCGTCACCCCGCTGCGGAAGACGATGGACTACGCGGCGATGTACCAGATCAAGTCCGGGTTCCACGGGCCGACCGACATCTCGCCCGTGGGCCTCGCGGCGCAGATGCACCTCGGCATGGCGATCCACAACTTCGGCATCCAGGAGTACATGCAGCACGGACCGCGGACGAACCAGGTGTTCCGGCAGACCTTCACCTTCACGGACGGCTACCTGCACCCGGGCGACGAGCCGGGCCTCGGCGTGACGCTCGACCTCGACGAGGCGGGGAAGTACCCCTACGAGCAGGCGTACCTGCCGTTCAACCGCCTGGCCGACGGCACCGTCCACGACTGGTAGGCCCGCGTCGCAGCACGGGCATGCTGGGGGCGTGGAGTTCGCGGACGTGGCGAGGGAACTGCTCCTCGTCGCGCCCCCGGACTTCGTGCGGGAACGCACCGCGCGGCAGCGGTCGGTCCGGAAGGACGACCGAGCGCTCGCGACCCGGATCGGCGGTCTGCGGAAGCCCGCGCCCGCCGCGTGGGTGGTCGACCTGCTCGCGCACGAGGGTGCCCTGGACGAGGCGGTCGACCTCGGGCCGGCGATCCGTCGGGCCCAGGCGGACGCGGACCCGGACGAGATCAAGCGACTGCGCCGCCAGCGGTCGGAGGTGGTCGCGGCGCTGGCGCAGGCCGGAGCGGACCTCGCCTCCGATGCCGGGCACCCGGTGACGCCGGCAGCGCTCGACCAGGTCCGCGCGACGATCGAGGCCGCGATGGCGGACGAGCACGCTGGCGCCGCCGTCCGATCGGGGCTGCTCGTCCGACCACTGGAGAGCGCCGGGTTCGACACCGTCGACCTCGACGGAGCGCTGGCAGACCCCGATGCCGTGCCGGACGCGTGGTCCGGCACCGACGCAGAACCCATCCCGATCACCAGCGCGCGCCGATCGCGGAAGGGGCGCCGCGCCTCCAGG
>CAJYIG010000119.1 GCA_913774725.1 uncultured Curtobacterium sp.
GATGTACGCCGCCTGCTCCGGCCGGAGCGCGGTCAGCCGCACCCCGAGCGCGTCGAGGTGCAGACGCGCGACCTTCTCGTCCAGGTGCTTCGGCAGCACGTACACGCCCGTCGGGTACTCCTCGCGCTTCGTGTGCAGCTCGATCTGCGCCAGCACCTGGTTCGTGAACGAGGTGCTCATCACGAACGACGGGTGCCCGGTCGCGTTGCCGAGGTTCATCAGCCGCCCCTCGCTCAACACCAGGACGGAGCGGCCGTTCGGCAGTCGCCACTCGTGCACCTGCGGCTTGATCTCGACCTTCTCGACCCCCGGCAGCGCCTCGAGCCCCGCCATGTCGATCTCGTTGTCGAAGTGCCCGACGTTGGCGACCACCGCGAGGTGCTTCAACGCGAGCACCTCGTCGACCCCGACGACGCCCAGGTTGCCGGTGCAGGTCACGACCAGGTCGACCTCGCCGGCGACGTCCGCGAGGCGCGCGACCTGGTACCCGTCCATCGCCGCCTGCAGCGCGCAGATCGGGTCGACCTCGGAGACGATCACCCGGGCACCCTGCCCCCGCAGCGCCTCCGCCGCACCCTTGCCGACGTCGCCGTACCCCACGACGAACGCGACCTTGCCGCCGATGAGCACGTCCGTCGCGCGGTTCAGGCCGTCGGGCAGCGAGTGTCGGATGCCGTACTTGTTGTCGAACTTCGACTTCGTCACCGAGTCGTTGACGTTGATCGCCGGGAAGCGCAGCTCGCCCGTCCGCGCGAGCTCGTAGAGGCGGTGCACGCCGGTCGTCGTCTCCTCGGTGACGCCCTGCACCTCGGCGGCGATGCGGGTCCACCGGTCGGAGGACCGATCGAGCGACGCGGCGACGGTCCCCAGCACGATCCGCCACTCGGCGCTCGCGTCGGCACCGGGCTCCGGCGCGCGGCCCGCCGCCTCGGCGTCGGCGCCGGTGTGCAGCAGCATCGTCGCGTCGCCGCCGTCGTCGAGGATCAGGTTCGGGCCCGTCCACGACTCCCCCGCGGCGGCGGCCTCGGCGCTCCAGTCGAAGATGCGGTCGGTGCACCACCAGTACTCGTCGAGCGTCTCGCCCTTCCAGGCGAAGACCGGCACGCCCGCGGGTGACGCCGGCGTCCCCGTCGGACCCACCGCCACGGCCGCGGCTGCCTCGTCCTGCGTGGAGAAGATGTTGCAGCTCGCCCAGCGGACCTGCGCCCCGAGGGCGACGAGGGTCTCGATGAGGACCGCGGTCTGCACCGTCATGTGCAGGGAACCCGCGATGCGCGCACCGGCGAGCGGCTGCGACGCGCCGAACTCCTCACGCAGGGCCATCAGGCCCGGCATCTCGTTCTCGGCCAGGCGGATCTGGTGGCGACCCGCCTCGGCGAGGGCGAGGTCGGCGACGCGGAACGGGGCGGCGGTGCTGGTCTCGGTCGACATGGCGCCAGTCTGGCACGCCGGGAGGCGCGGATCGTCAGCCGACGTCACGGACGTGGGGTGGGCCTCCAGACCGCACCGAGGTCGCCTCGACGAGGCCGTCGCACGTCGGTCGACCACACACCGCGTCAGTCGGACGGTGCCGCGTCCCGTCGGATCGGCTCGCGACGGACGACGTCCCAGCCGCGCGGCACCCGCAGGCGGGCCGCGTGCCGGGCGCAGAGGTCGTAGCCGTGCGGCTCCACCCGCGTGGACAGGGGCCCGACGACCACCATCGAGTCACCGTAGTCGTACGTCAGGGTCGCCGACGCGCTCGCGCCACAGGCGACCTTGCTGCAGATCCGTACGTCCATACCGGCACCGACCCTACCGGTCGGAGGGACGCGGCCGTCGGACGGGCCCGGTGCCGCGCTCCGTCGCGCGCCCGCCGCGTACGATGGCGGGATGCGCCGGAAGCACCCCACCGTGACCCCCGTCGACCGTGCCCGCGGTCGTTCCCGGCACGGACGCGGTGTCCGCTCGAGCGTGACCGGACCCGACCTGGCACCGGTGATCACCCGCGCCGAGACCTTCGACCGGATCGTCGGGGACACCGCGCACTACCTCGTGGGGCTGTGGCCGGACGAGCTCGCGGGGGTCGTGTTCCAGGTGGCCGACATGCCCACCGACCAGGCGCTGCCGGACCGGCTGCCCCGGTGGCGGGTGGACCGCGACGGTCGTCGGGTCACCCTGTTCCGCGTCCCCGTCGAGCGGGTCACGCGCAGCCCGGAGAAGGACGACACCGATCGTCGCGTCATCGTCGAGACGGCGGTGTTCCGCGCGGTGGGCGAGTTGATCGACAAGGATCCGTGGGACCTGGCGCCGGACCGCTACCGCCACTGGTGACCGACAGGGATCAGCGCCCGCAGCCGGACCCGGCGCCGGACCGCCACCTCCACTGGTGACGATCCAGCGTCAGGGGTAGACGCGCAGCGGCGTGGACACCTCGGTCGCCGGTCGGACGGGGAACCCGCCGATGCCGTCGTCCGCGTCGTAGCTGACGCCCGCGACGAGTCCCTCGGCGCCCGTCAGCACGAGCTGCGTCGACACCGGCACCTGCACGGTCGCCGTGCTGCCGGAGGCCACCTCGACCTCCTGCTCGCGGTCCCCGGACGTGATCGTGACGGTCGCGTCCGTCCGGGTCGGGTTGACCAGGTTCATCCGCGCACCGCCGCCCGGCGCGACCGCCGTGACGACCCGGTCGCCGAGCGGTTCCGCGGACGCGAACCAGCCGAGGTCGCTCCGGCCGTCGTCGGTCGGCTTCGTGGTGCGGGCACCGGCGACGAGCGGTTCGGTCGACGTCACCGTGAACGAGTACCGCCCGTCCGGGAAGTCGTCGAGGGCGACGTCCGTGACGACCCCCGGCTCGGCCGTCGCGTTGACGGTCGACCCGCCGCCGTCCGCGGTCGTGATCCCGACGGTGACCCGCGCCGCGCGGTCGCCGGGCACGAACAGGCGGAGCACCGGAGCGGCGTCCTCGGTGTCGTCGCCGCGCTGCGCCTCCTCGG
>CAJYIG010000120.1 GCA_913774725.1 uncultured Curtobacterium sp.
GCACCATGCCCTTGTTCGCGATGTGCGTCGCGCTCGTCTTCTGCAGCGTGTCGCCGTTGAAGCGGGTCGTCGCACCGGGGCTCGGCTTGTCGAACCCGGTGAGCAGGTTGAAGAACGTCGTCTTGCCCGCGCCGTTCGGCCCGATGAGCGCGGTGATGGTGCCGCGCTGCACCTCGAGGTGGTCGACGTCGACCGCCGTCATGCCGCCGAAGTGCCGGGTGACGCCGTCGACGGTCAGGATCGGGTCGGACTTCGTGTGGGTGTAGGTCTCAGACACTGAACGACAGCTCCTTCTTGTTGCCCAGGAGTCCCTGTGGCCGGAACACGATGAGGAGCATGAGCGCGACGCCGACGAGCACGTAGGAGAACTGCTCCGCCTGCTGCGCGTTCATGATCGAGTCGGGGATGAAGTCCCCGGCCAGGGTGCGGACGAAGAGCCGCACGACGAAGAACAGGATCGCCCCGAGCACCGGGCCGAAGACGGTCGCGGCGCCACCGAGGATGAGCGCGGTCCAGATGAAGAACGTCATCGAACGGCCCATCGCGTCGGGCTGCACGGAGCTCGGCAGCACGTAGATCACCCCGGCGAGCGCCCCGAGGGCACCACCGAAGACGAGCGCCTGCATCTTGTACGAGTAGACGTTCTTGCCGAGGGAGCGGACGGCGTCCTCGTCCTCGCGGATCGCCTTCACGACGCGGCCCCACGGGCTGCGCATGAGCAGGAAGAGCACGAGGGTGAAGAGCGCCACGAGGCCCCACGCGGCGATGCGGATCCACCAGCCGTTGACCCCGTTGTTCGAGTACGTGAACCACAGGATGCTCGTGGTGCCGTCGGGCAGCGGGCTCAGCGCGTTGAACGGGTCGCGGTAGGCCGAGCCGGCGATGCCGTTCGAACCACCGGTGGTGTTCGTCAGCAGGCTGGAGCGTCCCACCATGCGGATGATCTCGGCGCCGGAGATCGTCACGATCGCCAGGTAGTCCCCGCGCAACCGCAGGGTCGGGATGCCGAGGATGACCGCGAAGACGATGGCCACCGCCAGCGCGACGAGCACCGCCATCACGAAGGGCAGGCCGTTCGTGATCGAGATCGCGAAGCCGTACGCGCCGAGCAGCAGGAACGCCGCCTGGCCCATGTTGATCAGACCGGTCAGACCGAAGTGCACGTTGAGGCCGATCGCGGCCAGGGCGAACGCCGCCGTGGTGGGGGCGAGCGCCTCCTGCGTCAGCGAGGACAGCAGGTTCAGGATGTAGTCCATGTCGGTGCTCCCTTAGCCGATGCGCTCGGCGCGACCGAAGATGCCCTGCGGCCGGAACAGCAGGATGAGGATGAGGATCACGAGGGCCGTGGCGTACTTGAAGTCGCCCGGCAGCACGAGGTTCGTGAGCTCGACGACGATGCCGATGATCATCGAGCCGACGAGGGCGCCGTACGCGGTGCCGAGACCGCCGAGCGTGACGGACGCGAACATGAGCAGCAGCAGCTGGAGGCCGGTCTGCCAGTTCACGCCGTTCAGTACGAGGCCGAGCATCACGCCGGACAGGCCCGCGAGACCGGCCGCGAGCGTCCACACGAAGCGGATCACCCGGTCGACGTCGATGCCGGACGCCGCGGCGAGCGCCGGGTTGTCCGACACCGCGCGGGTGGCCCGGCCGAAGCGGGTCTTGGCGAGGAACAGGCCGGTGCCGACGAGGACGACGAGTGCGATGCCCATGGCGACGTAGGACTGCACGGTCAGCGTCAGGCCGGCGAAGGTCACCGTCTCGGGGTTGCCCTGCTGGATGCGGACGGTCGAGGCGCCGAAGAAGTACTGGAAGGCGTACTGCGCGGCGATGGAGAGGCCGATGGTCACGATCATCAGCTGCGTCAGGCTGATCCGGCGGCGGCGCAACGGTCGCCAGATCGCCGCGTCCTGCAGGTACCCGGTCGCGGCGCAGAGCAGCGTCACGACGATGCCGGTGATCCAGATGTTCCACCCGAGCTGGTTCGCGAAGACGTAGGCGAGGAGGCCGCCGAGGGTCACCTGCTCACCGTGCGAGAAGCTCGACAGGCCGGTGGTGCCGTAGATGAGCGAGAGGCCGACCGAGGCCAGGGCGATGAGGAGCCCGAGCCGGATGCCCGAGGCGAGCTGCTGCCAGGCACGTGCGGCACTGACGCTGCTCGTGTCGTCGCTGGTGGTCGCGCCCTGCTGGTCGGACAGCTGGAAGATCTGTCCGACGTTGGCGTTGAGCGTGGCGTTCACCTTGCGGTCCGCATCGGCGGCGTCGGTCAGGTACTGCCCCTTCGGCAGCGAGTCCTGGTCGACGCTCACGGTGTACTGCCCCGCGGTCGTGACCGTGACGGACCAGCGCCCGGCGTCGTCGGTCGTCGCGGTCTGGGCGAACCCGCCCGGTCCGGCGACGTCGACGTCGACCCCGCTCGCCGGCTTCCGCTCGGAGTCGAGGATGGTGCCCCGGATGCAGCCGTTCGTCGGGCTGACGGCACAGGGGCCCTCGGCCGTGGACGCGCTGCCGGTGCTCGGGCTGCTGCTGGCGGAGGGACTGCTCGTCGCCGCGTCGGCCGCGGGCGACACTGCCCAGTCGACCGCGAAGGTGGCGAGGAAGGCGAGGAAGAGTACTGCGGCGAGGACCAGGCGCTTGCGGCGGTCTGGTGCCCCACGGCGGAGCCGGCGCATGAGCGCTGACCCCGGCGGAGTGATGGAACCCACGGATGAGCCTCTCGTTCGGATAGTCGAGGACCATAGGGATTTTTTGTGTCCCCCGTGTTTCCAGCACGTCTCCTGCACAAATCGTGCTGCTTTCGTGACCGACACCCCCTCGATCCGCATGGATCCGCCCGTCCGGCCGGTACAGGATTCTCAGGAAGCGGCTGCGGCGTCGCGCACAGCTGCCCCTCAGGTCCGTCCGTCGGGGGAGGCCGGAATGCTCCGCGTGTCGCGCGCGTTACCATGGCCCATCGGGAACCCGACGACGCGCCCCGGTGCCACCACTTCACCTCGCCCACGAAGGGGACCCATGGACCAGCCGGATCCGTTCGGATTCATCGGACTCACGTACGACGACGTCATGCTCCTGCCCGGGCACACCGACGTCATCCCGAGCGAGGCGTCGACGACGTCCCGGCTCACCAAGCGCATCGACGTGCACGTCCCGCTGCTGTCGGCGGCGATGGACACCGTGACCGAGGCCCGCATGGCGATCGCCATGGCTCGTCAGGGCGGCATCGGCATCCTGCACCGCAACATGTCGATCGAGGACCAGGCCGCGTACGTCGACAAGGTCAAGCGGTCCGAGTCGGGCATGATCACGAACCCGGTGACGACGAGCCCGGAGGCCACCGTGGCCGAGGTCGACGCCGTCTGCGGGCAGTTCCGCGTCTCCGGCCTGCCGGTCGTCGAGGCGGACGGCACGCTCGTCGGCATCATCACGAACCGCGACATGCGCTTCGTCGCCCCGTTCGAGATGGGCACGACGCTCGTCCGCGACGTCATGACGAAGGCGCCGCTCATCACCGCGGCCGAGGGCATCGACCCCGAGGACGCCGTCGCGATCTTCGCGCAGCACAAGATCGAGAAGCTCCCGCTGGTCGACGCGGACGGCAAGCTCCGCGGCCTCATCACCGTCAAGGACTTCGACAAGAGCGAGAAGTACCCGGACGCCACGAAGGACGCCGAGGGCCGCCTGCGCGTCGGTGCTGCGATCGGCTTCTTCGGCGACGCCTGGCAGCGCGCCGAGGCCCTGCGCGACGCGGGCGTGGACGTCCTGGTCGTCGACACCGCGAACGGCGAGAGCGAGGGCGTGCTCGACATGGTCCGTCGTCTGAAGGCCGACCCGTCCTTCGCCGGTATCGACGTCATCGGCGGGAACGTCGCGACCCGCCAGGGCGCGCAGGCACTCATCGACGCGGGCGTGGACGCGGTCAAGGTCGGCGTCGGCCCTGGTTCGATCTGCACCACCCGCGTGGTCGCCGGCGTCGGCGTCCCGCAGGTCACCGCCGTGTACGAGGCGTCGCTCGCCGCGCGTGAGGCCGGCGTGCCGGTCATCGCCGACGGCGGGCTGCAGTACTCGGGCGACATCGCGAAGGCCCTGGTCGCCGGTGCCGACACCGTCATGCTCGGCTCGCTCCTCGCGGGCACCGACGAGAGCCCGGGCGAGCTCGTCTTCGTCGGCGGGAAGCAGTACAAGGCGTACCGCGGGATGGGCTCCCTCGGCGCGCTGCAGACCCGCGGCGAGAAGACCTCGTACTCGAAGGACCGCTACTTCCAGGCGGACGTCCCCTCGGACGAGAAGCTCATCCCCGAGGGCATCGAGGGCCAGGTCCCCTACCGCGGCTCCGTCGCGAACGCCGTCTACCAGCTCGTCGGCGGTCTGCGGCAGTCGATGTTCTACGTCGGTGGGCGCACGGTCCCGGAGCTCAAGGCCCGCGGCAAGTTCGTCCGCATCACCGCGGCCGGGCTCAAGGAGTCGCACCCGCACGACATCAAGATGGTCGTCGAGGCCCCGAACTACCGCGGCTGACCCCGCCTCGTTCCCGCTCCCGCGAGACGCCCCCGTCGCCTCGAGACGCCGCTGAATCCGGCGGCGTCTCGGTGCGACGGGGGCGTTTTCCGTTGACGGGGGCGTCTGACGTGCCCCTCCACAGCTGATGTCGGCCGGGAGGCGCTCCACAGCTCAGGCGATCGTCTCCCGTCCACGCCGTGGTCGCGCGAGACTGCCGCGCATGTCAGTCACGCCGACCCCGTGGAACAGGCGGACCGGGTCGCGGAGGTCCGCCGGACGAGCGGCGAGGACGGGAGTCGGCG
>CAJYIG010000121.1 GCA_913774725.1 uncultured Curtobacterium sp.
CCGAGGACGCCTACGGCTCGAACCCGCCGGAGGGATCGGGCATCCCGAAGGACGCCTCGCTCGTCTTCGTCGTCGACGTCCTCGCCAAGGGCTGAACCGTGCCGACGACCGCCCGGGCCGACGGCGCCACCGTGCCGACGACCGCCGGGTGCGGGACCGATGACACCGCCGCGCAGACCAGGCGCCGCGTCGTCGTCCTCGGCAGCACGGGCTCGATCGGCACGCAGGCCCTCGACGTCGTCGCACGGAATCCCGACCGGTTCGAGGTCGTCGGCCTGACCGCCGGGACGAACCGTGACCTCGTCGCCGAGCAGGCGGGCCGGTTCGGTGTCCGGGACACCGCGTTCGGTGCCGCCGACGCGGAACGGCTCGTCCGGACCGTCGCGGCGGACGTCGTGCTCAACGGCATCACGGGATCCGTCGGTCTCGGCCCGACGCTCGCCGCGCTCGAGACCGGTGCGACCCTCGCCCTCGCGAACAAGGAGAGCCTGATCGTCGGCGGTCCGCTGGTGCAGGCCGCCGCCCGCCCCGGGCAGATCGTGCCCGTCGACAGCGAGCACTCCGCGATCGCGCAGGCGCTGCGTTCCGGTTCCGGCACAGAGGTGCGCCGCCTCGTGCTCACGGCCAGCGGCGGTCCGTTCCGCGGACGCTCCCGGGAGAGCCTGCGCGACGTCACGCCGGCGCAGGCGCTGGCGCACCCGACGTGGGACATGGGGCTGGTCGTGACGACGAACTCCGCGACCCTGGTGAACAAGGGGCTCGAGGTCATCGAGGCCCACCTGCTGTTCGACGTGCCCTACGACCGCATCGACGTCACCGTGCACGCGCAGTCGATCGTGCACTCGATGGTCGAGTTCGTCGACGGCTCGACGATCGCGCAGGCATCCCCGCCGGACATGCGGCTGCCGATCGCGCTGGGCCTCGCCTGGCCGGACCGTGTGCCCGGCGTCGGCGTGCCGCTCGACTGGACGACCGCGAGCACCTGGACGTTCGAACCGCTCGACACCGGTGCGTTCGGCGCGGTCGACCTGGCCAAGCGCGTCGGCGTGCTCGGTGGCACGTTCCCGGCGGTGTTCAACGCCGCGAACGAACAGGCGGTCGCCGCGTTCCACGCGGGTGCGATCGGGTTCCTCGACATCGTCGAGACGGTCCGTCGGGTCGTCGACGCGCACACCGCGGGGGAGCCGTCCCTCGACGGCGTCCTCGCCGCGGAGCGCTGGGCGCGCACCGCAGCGGACCGCCTGCTGGCCCGCTGACGCGAGCGGACGACGCGAGCCCGTCACACGGTCGCGTGACGGACGCGCCCGCGGTGATCCGTGCCTCCAGGCCGGCCGGGAGGCACGGCAGACCTCTCAGGGCGCGCTCGGCTCCGTCATGGGCAGGGTCCCGTACCCTCTGACGGTGACCGTCGAATCCGTGCTCCTCTTCGTCCTCGGCGTGGTCGTCTTCATCGTCGGCCTGCTGGTCTCGATCGGACTCCACGAGCTAGGACACCTGACCTTCGCGAAGCTCTTCGGGGTGAAGGTCACGCAGTACTCCCTCGGCTTCGGCAAGGCGATCTGGTCCTTCCGCCGGGGTGAGACCGAGTACGGCATCCGGCCGATCCTGCTCGGCGGGTACATCTCGATGGTCGGCATGCTCAAGCCGCGCGCCTCCGGTAGACCGAACGCGATCACGAACACCGGCATGTACGGCGCGTTCGTGCAGGACGCCCGTCAGGCCAGCGCGGAGCAGATCGCCGACTCGGGCGGCGACGACTCGCGGGCCTTCTACCGGCTGACGCCGTGGAAGCGGATCATCGTGATGGTCGCCGGTCCGGCCATGAACCTGGTGATCGGCATCGTGCTGTTCGGGGTGCTGCTGTGCGGGTTCGGCGCACCGACCACGACCTTCACGTCGAGCGTCGACTGCGTGCTGCCGACGAGCAGCGCGACGACCTGCACCGCGGGCGACGCCGAGTCGCCCGCGAAGCAGGCGGGCATCCGCGACGGCGACGTCGTGCTGTCGGTCGACGGGCAGCAGGACCCGACGATCGCCGAGGTGTCCCGGGTCTTCCAGCGGTCCGCGGGCGAGCCGGTCACTGTCGTCGTGGAGCGCGACGGCCAGCGCCGGACGCTCGCGGTCACGCCGCAGCTCGCGACCCGCGACGTCGTGACCGAGCAGGGCACGGTCGCGAAGAACGCCGACGGCACCACGAAGACGCAGCGCGTGGGTGTCGTCGGCGTCAGCATCGGGCAGTCGCTGGTCCGGCAGTCGCCCGCCGCGGTGCTGCCCGCGACCGCCGCGCAGATCTCCGCGTCCGCCCACCTGATCATCGACCTGCCGCAGCGTCTCGTCGCCGTCTGGAACGCCGCGTTCGGCGCGCAGGAGCGATCGCAGGACAGCCCGGTGTCGGTCGTCGGTGTCGGCCGGGCGATCGGCGAGGTCTCGTCGATGAGCGGCGTGCCCGTCGTCGACAAGGCGTACACGATCCTCGGGCTGCTCGCCTCGCTGAACATCGGCCTGTTCGTGCTGAACAT
Organism: uncultured Curtobacterium sp.; assembly: GCA_913774725.1. Lineage (GTDB taxonomy): Bacteria > Actinomycetota > Actinomycetes > Actinomycetales > Microbacteriaceae > Curtobacterium > Curtobacterium subtropicum. The sequence continues at coordinate 2,520 of CAJYIG010000121.1, forward strand.
GGTGCCGCTCCTGCCGCTCGACGGCGGGCACATCGCCGGTGCGCTGTGGGAGGCCGTGAAGCGCCGCGCGTACGTGCTCGTCGGCAAGCCCGACCCGGGCGCGATCGACCTGGCGAAGACGATGCCGCTGACCATGGTCGTCGTCGTGCTGCTCGCGGGGATGAGCGCCCTGCTCATCTACGCCGACATCGTCCGCCCCGTGAACCTGTTCGGGTAGCGCGGCCGGTCGGACCCGCGGGGTCGCGCGCCCACTACGCTCAGCGCATGAGCACCGCGCCAGACGTCCGCGCCGTCGAGCGCCAGGGCATCGACGTCATCGCCGAGTCCGATCGCAAGGGGCGGCCCCGCGGGCTGTTCTGGCCGTGGTTCGCCGCCAACGTGTCGGTGCTCGGGCTGAGCTACGGCTCGTTCGTCCTCGGCTTCGGCATCTCCCTGGCGCAGGCGACGGTGGTGTCCGTCGTCGGTGTCGCGTTCTCGTTCCTGCTCTGCGGCATCGTGGCGATCGCGGGGAAGCGTGGATCGGCACCCACCATGGTGCTGAGTCGTGCGGCCTTCGGCGTGCGGGGGAACCGGCTGCCGTCGTTCCTCAGCTGGGTGCTGACGGTCGGCTGGGAGACCGCGCTCGCGTCGCTCGCCGTGCTCGCCACGTCGACGGTGTTCCGCGAGCTCGGCTGGGACGACGGCGTCGTGACGTAGCTCGTGGCCCTCGTGGTCGTCGCGGCGCTCGTCGTCGGTGCCGGCATCGCGGGCTTCGACGTGAT
>CAJYIG010000122.1 GCA_913774725.1 uncultured Curtobacterium sp.
GACTGCTCTGCGACGTCGCACGCGTCGATCGACACGTGCGACGTCGCAGACCGAAGGCCGCGCCCCACGTCCCGCGCCCCGCGCCCCGGACGACCGGCCCCGCACGGCCTCAGCGCCGGCCGGCCTCCACGATCCCGTCGTGCGCCGCGAAGGGCAGGTCGCCCAGGTCGAGGTTCGGGTTCGTGTCCTGCGTCAGCACGAGCTCGCGCGCCTCGGCCTCGGACTCCACCGCGGGCATCGACCCCGGGAGCGGCCGCTGCGACGACTCCCGCATGCAGAACACGCCGATCGCCCCGACGATGCTCATCGCCACGAGGAAGTACGCGGGCGCGAGCTGGTCGCCGGTCGCGGTCAGGAGCGCCTGCACGATGAGCGGCGTCGTCCCGCCGAACACCGCGATGGCGATGTTGTAGGCGAAACCCATGCCGCCGTACCGGGTCGACGTCGGGAAGAGCGCGGGCAGCGAGGCCGCCTGGTTCGACACCCACAGCGCGGTCATCAGCGCCAGCAGCCCGAGTCCGGCCAGGGTCGACCACTGCGCACCGTGGCCGATGAGCAGGAAGGCCGGGACGGCGAGCACGACCGTGGTGCCGGCGCCGATCCACATCACGGTGCGACGACCGATGCGGTCGGAGACGCGACCGGCGACCGGCAGCATCACCGCGAGCAGCACGAGCACGGGGATGGTGAGGAGCGTGCCGTCGATCGCCGAGTACCCGAGCGAGTCGGTCAGGTACGTCGGCATGTACGAGGTCAGCGCGTAGCCGACCGTGTTCGAGGCACCGACGAGCATGATCGCGATGACGATGGGGCGCCAGTGGTCCCGAATCATCACGAGCACGTTGGCGGGGCGACCACCCTCGGCGGCCTCGCGGTCCGAGGCGGCAGCCTCCTGTGCGGCCTGCGTCGCCTGGAAGACCGGCGACTCCTCGATGCGCAGGCGGAACCAGATCGCGACCACGCCGATCACACCGGCGAGCAGGAACGGCAGCCGCCAGCCCCACGCGGTCATGGTCTCCTCGCCGAGCGTCACCTGCAGCACGGTCACCACGGTGGCGCCGAGCGCGAAGCCCATGTAGCTGCCGAAGTCGAGGATGCTCGCGAAGAAGCCGCGTCGACGGTCGGGTGCGTACTCGGTCACGAAGGTGGTGGCGCCGGCGTACTCGCCACCGGTCGAGAAGCCCTGCGCGAGCTTCAGCACGACGAGCACGACCGGGGCGACCGCGCCGATGGTCGACCATGCCGGCAGCACCCCGATCAGGAACGTCGACGACGCCATCAGGATCAGCGTCGTGGCGAGCACCTTCTGCCGTCCCAGCCGGTCCCCCAGCCGCCCGAACACGATGCCGCCCAGGGGTCGCGCGACGTAGGTCGCCGCGAACACCCCGAGGCTGAACAGGATCTGCACCGACGGTTCGGCCGTGGGCAGGAACACCTTGCCCATCGTGACCGCCAGGTAGCCGTAGACCCCGACGTCGTACCACTCCATCGTGTTGCCGACGACCATCCCGCTGACGGCCCGGCGCATCATGCTCTTGTCGACCACCGTGACGTCGCTGACCCGCAGACGTCGGGGCGGTCGGGTGGTGGTACTGCTGGGGTCGGAACCCATACGCGATCTCCTCGTGGTGGGGACGGGCCGATCGGTACCGGCCCGGAACAGCCAGCAACGGTACCGAGCGACCGACATGTCACTGGCCGGGGATTCACAGGTACCGGCGTGTCACCCGGACGGGGGTCACGCCCGATCCGCACGACGATGCCGATCGGCCCGGAGGTCACGACGCGGTAACGTCTGCCCCGTGGCGATCGAACCGGACACGAAGAACTGGACCTGGGTGATCGGGACCGCATGCCCCGACTGCGGCTTCGATGGGGCGACCCTGGCGTTCCGCGACGTCCCGTCGGTCATCGCCGAGAACGCTGCCGCCTGGCCGGAACAGCTCGCCCGTCCGGACGTCCGGCAGCGCCCCGACGACCGCACGTGGTCGCCACTGGAGTACGGCGCGCACGTCCGCGACGTCCACCGGAAGATGACGGAACGGCTCCGGCTCGTGCTCGCCGAGGACGACCCGGCCTTCCCGAACTGGGACCAGGACGCCACCGCCGTCCAGGACCGCTACGGCGAGCAGGACCCCGCGGTCGTCGCCCGGGAGCTCACCGATGCGGCCCGTGACGCGGCGGCCGCGTTCGCCGCCGTCCCCGACGGCGCCGTCGGACGGACGGGGCGGCGCTCGGACGGCAGCGCCTTCACGGTCACGACCCTCGCGACCTACTACGCGCACGACCCGGTGCACCACCTGTGGGACGTGCGCCGGACCGCCCTCCGCACGGGGTGACGGACGGGAGGCGCGGTGCCGGCCCGCACTGCGCCTCCCGTCCGCCCGCGGTCGCGTGGCGACTCAGGTGAGTGCGTCGAGCAGGGCGCGCGCGGTGGCGGCGTCGGTCACCAGCTCGTTGACCATGCCCGCGCGGACCGCGCCGATGATGCTGGGGACCTTCGCCGCCCCCACGGCGACACCGACCGCGTGCGGCACGCCGGCCAGGACCTCGCGGGAGGTCCGGACCATGCGCTCACTGCCGGGGAACTCGATCGGGGACCCGTCGGCGGCGAAGAAGTTGAGGCAGACGTCACCGGCGGCCTGGTCGAACACGGCGTCCTCGACCGGGATCCCCCGCGCGAGGGCATCGCGTGTGGGGGTCGGTGCGCCGACGCCGAGGATCGCACCCTTCGCCCGCCCCCACAGGCCGATGACGTGCTGGAAGGCGGGGTCCTCGTCGAGCGAGGCCCGCATCGCGGCCGACGGCAGGGCCTGCGCGAACAGGAACGCCGGGATCGCGCCGGAGTGCTCGGCAGCCGTGCGGGTGATCTCGTTCGTCTGGAACCAGGGCATCGGGTCGGCCTGCCCGCCGACGGTGGGGACGAGCTGCACGCCCGCGAGCGGCGGCATCCCCGTCTGCGCGACGTCGTAGACCGTCCGCCCGGACGACACCAGGACCGCGTCGCCCGGGGTGAGCCCCATCCCCTCGACCGCGGTCGCGATCGGGGCGGCCAGGTCGGCGCCGAGCGTCGCCTGGTGCGTCACGGCCGCCAGGTGCACGGCGCGCAGCCCGAGCACGACCTGCAGCCGTTCGGCGAGCGCGACGGTCTCGTCCTGGAAGGGGTCCACGACGTCGATCCGGACGAGGCCCGCCCTGCGCGCCTCGGCGACCAGTCGGCTGACCGTGGGTCGGGAGACCCCGAGGCGCGAGGCGATCTCGACCTGGGTGGCGTCCTCGAGGTAGTACATCCGGGCCGCCTGGTAGACGGTGTCCAGCGGGAAACGGGCCCGCGACCCCTCGGCGCCGGTGGTGCTCTCGGAGGACATGCTGCGGCACCCTTCGGATCGGTCGGACACTCGGATCGTAGTCCGACCGAGGGTCACCGGATCGTGAACCCGCCGTCCACGCGGAGGTCGGCACCGTTCACCATCGCGGCACCGTCGCTCGCCAGGAACAGCACCGCGGCAGCGATCTCGGCGGGGGTCGCGAAGCGGCCGGTCGGGATCTCGTCCTGGTGCCGGATGCCCGCCTCGTTCGCCCAGGCCGCACGACCCAGGTCGGTGAGCACGACCGTCGGCGAGACGGTGTTGACCGTGACACCGCGACCGCCCCACTCGAGCGCGAGCACGCGGGTCAGGCCGAGGACGCCGGCCTTCGACGCACAGTAGGCGGCGTGCCGGTCGAGGCCGACGTGGGCCGCCTGCGACGCGATGTTCACGATGCGTCCGGTGCCGGCGGCGAGCATGTGCCGCCCGACGGCCTGCGCGAGGCGGAAGGTCCCGGTCAGGTTGACGTCGAGGGTGCGCGCCCACGCCCCGGCGTCGAGGTCCTCGGCGGCGTCGAGCGCGACGATGCCCGCGCAGTTCACGAGCACCTCGATCGAGCCCGCGGCATCGACGACCTGCTGCACCGCGGCCGCGACGGAGCCGTCGTCGGTGACGTCGCACGCGAGGCCGAGGTGCTCCCCGGTCGTGACGGCGGGCAGCTCGGCGGCGGCCGCTGCCGAGGGGTCCGCACGGACGTCGACGATGGCGACGCGGGCACCGCGGGAGGCGAAGGCGTGCGCGATGGCGTTCCCGATGCCGGACGCGCCGCCCGTCACGACAGCGGTCCGGCCGGTCAGGTCGTTCGTCAGGTCGACGGTCCCGGGCCCTGGACGCAGTGCCGCGGCGAAGTCGGTGGCGGCTCCGGTGTCAGTGGCGGTGGCGGTGCCGGTGGCGGTGGCGGTGGCGCTGTCGACGGCGTCGGTCATGGTCGCTCCCTTGCGATGGATCGAGGTGGTGCCGGAACGATAGCAGAAATTGTGTTCTGGACATCTGTTCCGCCGGGTGTACAGTCGTCGCCGAACCATCGGAACGGGCGCCCCGCCCGGCTGACCAACGGAGGACCAGCACATGTCGACGACGACGACCGAGACCCCGGCGCAGGGTGACGCGCACCGCGAGATCCCGACCACGATGCGCGCCGTCGTGGTGCACGGGCCCGGTGACTACCGGCTCGAGGAACGCCCGGTGCCGCAGCCCGGCCCGGGCGAACTGCTGCTCCGCACCGACGCCGTCGGCATCTGCGCGAGCGACCTGAAGTGCTACCACGGCGCCGCGAAGTTCTGGGGCGACGAGAACCGGCCGGCGTGGGCGGAGGCCGATCGGATCCCCGGCCACGAGTTCGTCGGGACGATCGTCGCGGGTGACGACACCGCGCTCGCGAAGCGCGGTGTGATGCTCGGCGACCGGATCGCGTGCGAGCAGATCGTCCCGTGCTGGGAGTGCCGCTACTGCCTCGAGGGCGCCTACTGGATGTGCGCCGTCCACGACATGTTCGGGTTCAAGGGCTTCGACGGTGCGATGGCCGAGTACGTGCTCGTCCCGGCGAAGGCCCTGACGCACCCGGTCGACCGCGCGCTGCCGGGCCAGGTCGCCGCCTTCGCCGAGCCGCTCTCCTGCGCCTTCCACGCCGTCGAGCGCGGCGAGATCAGGTTCGGCGACACCGTGGTGATCGCCGGCGCCGGCCCGATCGGCCTGTCCGCCATCGCCGGTGCCCGCCAGAAGAACCCGCTGCGGATCATCGCGCTCGACGTCGTCGACGACAAGCTCGCGCTCGCCCGCAAGGTCGGTGCAGACCTGACGATCAACATCGCGCAGGAGGACGCCGTCGCCCGGGTCAAGGAGCTCACCGACGGCTACGGCGCCGACGTCTACATCGAGGCCACCGGTCACCCCTCCGCGGTGCCCCAGGGCCTGAACCTGCTCCGCAAGCTCGGCAGGTTCGTGGAGTATTCGGTCTTCAAGGACGCCGTCTCGGTCGACTGGTCGATCATCTCCGACGACAAGGAGCTCGACGTCCGCGGCGCCCACCTCGGCCCGCACACCTGGCCGGCGGCGATCAAGCTGCTCGAGTCCGGCACGCTGCCGATGGACGAGATCTGCACGCACCAGTTCCCGCTCGAGGACTTCCAGCAGGCCCTCGACCTGGTCGGCGACTCAGCCGGTGCGTCGGTGAAGGTGTCGATCATCCCGTCGCTCTCGACGCCCACCACGTCCGCCCCGACCGCGTCCGCCACGCGGGCCTGAGCGCCGAGGAGTCCCGCGATGTCGACGACGACCGCGCGCACCACGACCGCGCCCACGACCACCGCCGCCCGCCCCGAGGGCCGACTCGACCGAATGGGCATCCCCCGCCCGCTCGCCCTCGGCTTCGTCGCCGTGCTCGTCTTCATGACCGGCAACGGCGTCGAGTCGAACTTCATCACGCCGCACATGGTCGCGGTCCTCGGCAGCCCCGAGGCCACCGTCGCCACGATCGTGACGTTCTACAGCCTCGCCGCACTCATCGGCAGCTACGTGTCCGGCGCCCTCTCCGACCTGGTCGGGCCGCGCCGGGTGATGATCCTCGGGTTCGCCGTCTGGGTGGTCTTCGAGGTGCTGTTCCTGCTGGCGCTGAACGTCGAGAGCGTGCCCTTCGCCGCCGTCGCCTACGCCCTGCGCGGCTTCGGCTACCCGCTCTTCGCGTTCGCCTTCCTGGTGTGGGTGAACATCACCACGCCCGTCGAGCGCAACGGCGCGGCGGTCGGCTGGTTCTACGTCGCCTTCACCGGTGGCCTGCCGACGCTCGGCTCCCTGTTCGCCATCGGGGCGATCCCGGTGTTCGGTGGCGGGACGATCGGTGAGACGGGCGCGATGATCGCCTCGATCGGCCTCGTGGTCGCCGGGTTCCTCATCATGCTGTTCGGTGTCCGCCTGCCCAACGGGTTCTCGCGGATCGCGCCGGACGGCGAGAGCGCCTGGCGGGTCCTGACGAGCGGCATCCGGCTCACCGCAACGCGACCGAAGATCCTGATGGGTTTCCTCGTCCGCCTGATCAACACCGCACCCGAGTTCGGCATGTTCGTCGTGCTGCCCGCCGTGATCGCGAACGACCGCGGCTGGGGCCAGAGCCGCTGGCTGCTCATGACCGTCTGCGTCTACGCGACGAACATCCTGGTGAACGCGCTGTTCGGCTGGGTCGGCGACCGCATCGGCTGGCAGCGCACCGTCAAGTGGTTCGGCATCGTCGGCTCCGCGACCGGGCTCGTGGCCTGGTGGTACGTGCCGCAGCTGGTGCCCGCCGGGTCCGACTGGGGCTACGTGCTCTCGGTCGTCGCCGGCTGCGTGTTCGGGTGCCTGCTCGCGGGCTTCGTCCCGATGGGCGCGATTATGCCGGCGCTCGCCCCGGAGCACAAGGGTGCCGCGATGGCGATGTACACCACGGCCGCCGGCGGCGCAGCGTTCCTCGGCACCGGCGTCGTCGCCGCGGTCTTCGCACTCGGCGGTGGCGGCCAGGCGGTCACGTGGACGTTCGTCGGCCTCTACGCCTGTGCGTTCGTGATGATCCACTTCCTCGACGTGCCGCAGGGGCGCCCGCACCGCGGCACCCGCTGACGCACGTCGACCCGACCCCGGGCGGCGGTGGCCGTCCCACCGCCGCCCGGTCCCCCGACACGACCCGACCGAAGCACCCGACCGACGCACCCGGTCGTCCGACCCGATCCTGACCCCATCCACCGGACCCCGGTCCACCGCACGACAGGAACGAACCCCATGACCACCATCCACGACGACCCCGAGGACTTCGCCGAGGACCAGCTCGCCGGCTGGCTCGCCCTGTACGCCGACCGCGTCCGCGGTGTGCACGGCGGCGTCGTCGCACTCCCGACGGAGGGCGCCGAGCGCCAGGTCGCCGTCGTCGTCGGCGGCGGCTCCGGCCACTACCCCGCGTTCTGCGGCGTCGTCGGTCCGGGCTTCGCCACCGGAGCCGTCGTCGGCAACGTCTTCACCTCGCCCTCGGCGGCGCAGGTCTACTCGGTCGCCAAGGCCGCCGACCAGGGCCGCGGCGTCGTGCTGTCCTTCGGCAACTACGCCGGCGACACCATGAACTTCGGACTCGCCGCCGAGCGGCTCCGCGCCGAGGGCATCGACACCCGGATCGTCGTCGTGACCGACGACGTCGCGAGCGCGGACGAGGTCACGAAGCGTCGCGGCATCGCCGGCGACTTCTCGGTCTTCAAGGCGATGGGTGCCGCTGCTGCCGCCGGCGCCGACCTGGACGAGGTCGAGCGCGTCGGCACCGCCGCGAACGCCGCCACCCGCACGATCGGCGTCGCGTTCTCCGGCTGCACCATGCCCGGCGCCACCGAGCCGCTCTTCTCGGTCCCCGACCGCCACCTCGGGCTCGGGCTCGGCATCCACGGCGAACCCGGCATCCAGGACGTCCCGGTGCTGCCGGCGCGGGAGCTCGCCGCGCTGCTCGTCGAGCGTCTGCTGACCGAACGACCCGAGGGCGCCGGACCGCGGGTCGCGCCGATCCTCAACGGCCTGGGCGACACGAAGTACGAGGAGCTCTTCCTGCTCTGGGGCCGGGTGCTGCCCCTCCTCGAGGACGCGGGGCTCGAGGTCGTCGAGCCCGAGGTCGGCGAACTGGTCACGAGCCTCGACATGGGCGGGTGCTCGCTGACGCTGCAGTTCCTCGACGACGAGCTCGAACGCCACTGGCGCGCCGATGCCTACACGCCGGCGTACCGCAAGGTCGCCGCCCCGGTCGCCGCGCTCGTGCCGGCCACGGCCGTCACCGAGGCCGCCGCGGAGGCGACGGTCGTGCCGGAGGCGACCGGTGCCTCCCGGCGGGCCGCCGAGACCGCGCGCGCCGCCGTCGAGGCGATGGACGTCCTGCTCCGCGAGCAGGAGGAGACGCTGGGCCGCATCGACGCGGTCGCCGGTGACGGCGACCACGGCCGCGGCATGGTGAAGGGCATCGGTGCGGCCCGTCGCGCCGTCGAGCAGACCGACCGGGAGGCCGGGGTCGCCTTCGTCCTCGGCCGTGCCGGCGAGGCGTGGGCCGCGTCGGCCGGCGGCACCTCCGGTGTGCTGTGGGGTGCGGCACTCGAGGCGTTCGGCCGTGCGCTCGGCGACGACACCGAGCACGTGGACGCGTCCGACGTCGTCGCGGCCGCCCAGGCCTTCGCGGACTCGATCGTCCACCTCGGTGGTGCGTCCCGCGGTGACAAGACCCTGCTCGACGCCCTGCTGCCGTTCGTCGACGAGCTGCGGTCCCGGGTCGACGAAGGCGCCGACACGGCGGACGCCTGGCGGGCGGCGGCCGAGGTCGCGGTCGAGCAGGCGGCGGCCACGGCGGACCTGCGGCCGAGGGTCGGGCGTGCCCGGCCGCTGGCCGAGAAGAGCGTGGGGACGCCCGACGCGGGCGCCACCTCGATGGGGATGGTCCTCACGCGGATCGGCGAGGTGCTCGCGGTCCGCGCACGACGCGAAGGAGTGGACGCATGACGTTCCGGTTGGTGGTGGGCTCGGACGACGCGGGCTTCGACTACAAGGAGGTCATCAAGCGTGACCTCGAGGCGGACGACCGCGTGGCGAGCATCGTCGACGTCGGGGTGAACGCCGACGGCCACACGGCGTACCCGCACGTGGCGGTGGACGCGGCGCGGATGGTCGCGGACGGCGAGGCCGACCGGGCGATCCTGGTCTGCGGCACCGGGCTCGGGGTGGCGATCAGCGCGAACAAGGTCCCGGGCATCCGGGCGGTCACCGCGCACGACTCGTTCAGCGTCGAGCGCTCCGTGCTGTCGAACGACGCGCAGGTGCTCTGCATGGGGCAGCGCGTGATCGGACTCGAGCTCGCACGGCGGCTGGCGAAGGAGTGGCTCGGGTACGAGTTCGACACGTCGAGCGCGAGCGCCGAGAAGGTCGCGGCGATCTGCGGCTACGACGGCTCGGTGCCGGTCGGCACCGACGCCGCGGGGGCACGCGGCCGCTGAGTCCGCGGATCCCCAGCGCGCTGCCGGGTCCGCGGATCCCCAGCGCGTTGTCGGGTGCGCGACGTACGGTGCTCGCGCACCCGACGCTCCACGGTGACGCCGCTCGTGCACCCACCGCACCACCGAAGGGGACCCGATGAAGAAGTCAGCCTGGCTGCCCGCTGCGATCGCCCCGGTCGTCGTGGCCGGAGCGATCGCCGCGCCCGTCATCGCGAACGCTGCCGCCGACCCGGTCGCCGGCACGGACCCGAGCGCGGCGGACGTGCTCGCGAGCATCGCGTCGTCGCGGGACGCGCAGTACTCGGGCACGCTCTCGCAGACGAGCGACCTCGGCCTGCCGGAACTCCCCTCGGGCAGCGGTGGGTCCTCGCTCGAGGGCGGTGCGTCCGACGTCCTCGGAC
>CAJYIG010000123.1 GCA_913774725.1 uncultured Curtobacterium sp.
GTTCACCGGGCGACCGGTCGACGAGGTCGACGCGGTCTTCTACTTCGTCGCGGACGACCTCGAGGTCCGGCCGACCGCACTGCTCGACCGTGCCGGTCTCGAGCGCGCGTGGCAGGACGCGCTCGGCGACCGCGTCGGGCTTCCCGACGTAGTCCTTGAAGCCCGAGGCCGGCACGCGGTGCGGGATCGCGACGCGGTGCCGTGCGGACCGCGCGGCCTGGCGCTCGGCGAGCAACAGGTCGATGTCCGCCGCGAAGCGCCCGGCCGCGCCGGGGTTCGCGTTCCGCACCCGGTCCGCGGCGGCGAGGACCCGTGCGCCCCGCTGCCCGAACGGCACGTGCGGCCAGGTCTGGGTCGCGCCGTCCCCGCCGAGCGGGTTCTCCTCGTGCGCGGTGCCGTCCGGCACGGCGTCCGCGGGGACGATCCCCGCCTCGACCAGGTCGAGCAGGTACCGGCTCGGAGCGGTCGGCTTGACGCCACCGGCCCAGGACGACCCGGACACGAGCAGGTCGTGCCGGGTCCTGGTCAGCGCCACGTAGGTCAGTCGGCGTTCCTCGTCCTCGTTGCGGGCCTTCACCTGCTCCTTGTACGCCTCGATCGCGTCGACGACGCCCTTCTGGTCCTCGTGGCCGCGCCAGTCGAGCCGCGGGAGCTCCTCGGCGTCCCCGCGGAACCCGTACGGCAACCGACCGAAGCCGAGCCACCCCGAGGACCCCTCCTGCGGGCGGGCCGGCAGCGCGCCCTCCACGAGTCGCGGCACGGCGACCGCGTCCCACTCGAGCCCCTTCGAGCCGTGGATCGTCAGGATCTGCACGGTGCCGGCCTCGGGCTCCTCGGACCGCGGACCCATGTCGTCGCGGCGCGCGGCGGCGTCGATCCAACCGAGGAACGCTCCGAGGTCGGCGCGGTCGTCGGTGGTCACGAAGCCGGCGAGCTCGTCGACGAACGCGTCGAGGAACGCGGCGCTCCCCTGCTCGTGGGCGGCGACCTCGACGTCGAGCCGCATCTCCTGCACCACCAGCGTGACGAAGTCCACGAGGTCCCCGGCCGCGCGGGACCGGAGCCCGGCGAGCTGCTGCCCGAGGTCGCGCATCCGCTGTCGGCCGGCGGGACTGATGCCCTCGAGGGCACCGTGGTCGTCCGGAGCGCTCGCGACGAAGTCGAGGGCATCGACGATCGACCCGTGCTCCCCGGCGGCGACGGAGGCCCGGAAGGCCGCGGTCAGCTCGTCGTCGAGGCGCTGCTGGGAGTGGTCGCGGCGGAACAGCCAGCGGGCGAGCTCGTGCAGTGCGGCGATGTCCGCCGCCCCGACCCGCCATCGTGCTCCGGCGAGCAGGCGGATGAGGTCGTTGCCCGCCGCGGGGTCGTGCAGGACCCGGAGGCACGCCACCAGGTCGACGATCTCGGGACGCTGCAGCAGACCACCGGTCCCGAGCACGTGGAACGGCACCCGGTGGGCGCCGAGCGCCGCGGTGAACGCCGACAGGTCCTTCCGCGACCGCAGCAGCAGTGCCATCGAACCCTCCGGCGCGGCACTCCGGCGCTCGGCGAACCAGCGGGCGACGGCGTCTGCCTCCTCCGGCAGGGTCTCCGGGAAGACGGCGGTCACCGTGCCCCGGTCCGCTCCCGGTCGCGGCGCGAGGCGCTCCACCGCGACCTCGGAGGCTACCGAGAGCGGGTCGACGACGGCGTTCGCCCCGGCGAGCACGTCCACGGGGTTGCGCCAGCTCGTGGACAGGGCGAAGGTGACCGGCGCCGCGGCCGACGCGGCGCTGTCCGTCGGTGCGCCGCTGTCCACGCGTGTGCCGCTGGCCGTCCCGCCGCCGAAGTCGCGCGGGAAGCGTGCCAGGTTCGCGGCACTCGCGCCCCGGAAGCCGTAGATCGACTGGTGCGGGTCCCCCACCGCCATCACCGGATGACCCCGGAAGAGCCGGGCGAGGAACCGCGTCTGCACGACCGACGTGTCCTGGTACTCGTCGAGGAGCACCACACGGAAGCGGCTCCGCAGGTCGTCGACCACCCGCGGAGCGGACTCGGCCGCGGCGAGCGCGAGGGCGATCTGGTCGGAGAACTCCACGAAGCCGCGGTCGACCTTCTGCCGCCGGAACTCCTCGACCAGGTCCACCAGCGGTTCCAGGGCCCCGATCGCGGCAACGGCGTCCGTCACCGCCTTGTAGGGGTTCCCCCTCGCGTTCCCGGGCAGCTCGAGCAGGGCGCCGAAGTCGATCGCGAACCGGCGCAGGTCGGCAGGGTCGACGAGGTGCTCGGACACCGCACCGGCGAGCGACACGACGGCGGCGGTCACGGTGTCGACGTCGCGGTCGAGTCCCGCGAGCCGGTCGTCCCGCGCGCCGACGACCACGCGCCGGGCGAGCTGCCAGGCGGACGGTTCGGTCAGCACCTGTGACTCGCCGTCACGCCCGACCAGCAGGGCGTTCTCGCGGAACACGGCGTTGGCGAAGGCGTTGTAGGTCGAGACCGTCGGCGCCTCGAAGGCATCGCCCGCGGTCAGGAGCCCGACGTCCTCGAGCGCCCGGATCCGGTCGTTGATGCGCACGGACAGCTCGCCCGCGGCCTTGCGGGTGAACGTCAGGCCGAGGACCTCGGCCGGGCGGACGAAGCCGTTCGCGAGCAGCCACACCACCCGCGACGCCATGGTCTCGGTCTTGCCGCTGCCGGCACCGGCGACGACGAGCGCCGGGGCGAGCGGCGACTCGATCACCGCGCGCTGCTGGTCGGTCGGACGGGGGCGGCCGAGGGCGTCGGCGATCGCGTCGGCGTCGTGGGCGGCAGTGGACACGTCGGGGACGACGCGCGCCGCGGACGCGACCTGCACGTCGGACGTCGACCCGGACTGCGTGTCGGTCTCGGTCGTCACCAGGTCACCTCTCCCACGACGTGGATGCGGCACTCCACACCCGTGCGGGCCCGGTCGCAGTGGTCGTCGACGTTCGCCAGGAACGTCCGTCCGGCCATCCCCCGCGCGACCCCGTGCAGCCGCTCGCGGTAGGCCTCGCGCGCCTCGTCGTCGAAGGCGTGCTGCGTCCGCTCGGAGAAGGCCCGTCCGGCACGGGGGTTCTGCACGAAGACGAGTCGGGCGTCGGCCATCGGTGCCCCGGCCGGGACACCGTCGACCGCGCCGTCCTCGACCGCGAGCTGGTACGCGCCGAGCTGCGGGTGCTCGGGCATGTCGTTCTTCTCGCTCGGCATCGACCGTCCGGTCTTCAGGTCGACGACGCTCACCCGCCCGTCCGGGTCCACCTCGATCCGGTCGATGCTGCCGCGCATCCGGGCGGGACCGGTGACGAGCGCGAACGAGGTCTCCGCACCGAGCAGCCGTCGCCCGGCGCTGGCAAACGTGCGCAGGTAGTCGCTCAGTCCCTCGATCATCCGCCGGGTCCTGGCCTGTTCGCGGTCCGCGACCCACGGCGACTCGAAGGTCAGCTCGTCCCACCGGCCCTCGACGTGCTCCCACAGCGACTCGACGTCGACCGCGGTGGCCTGCTCCATCGCCTCGTGCACGATCGTCCCGATGCCCATCGCCGGACTCGGAGCGCCGCCGCCGAAGGTCTGCACGAACCAGTGCACCGGGCACTCCTCGAAGGTGCCGATGCGCGAGGGCGACACGGCCACCGTCGGGGCGACCGGCTCGCCGCCCTCGTGCTCGGGTGCCGGCGGGGCGTCGAGGTCGACGAGCGGGTCCTCGGTCGTCGGCTCGGCCGTGCCGTACCACTCGTCCGGCGACGCTCCGGCGACGCCGGCCTCCGCCAGCCGCGCGAGGGCGGATGCTGCCTCGTGGTCGCCCGAGGTCACCACCCGGCGGCGGAGCGACCCCGCCATCCCCCGGAGCGACAGCGGGTGCACGGTCGGTTGCCGGTCCGGCGGCACCGGGACGAGCCGGACGAACGGTGACGGGGCCTCGTCGTCGTTGGCGACCGTCCCGATGACGACCTGCATCGTGGCGCGGGAGACGGCGCGGGCGAACAGCCGGAGTTCGTCCGCGATCACCGCTGCCGGGTGGTGACCTCGGGCGACCACGAGGCAGCATCCGCCCTCGCGCGGCTGGCGGAGGCCGG
>CAJYIG010000124.1 GCA_913774725.1 uncultured Curtobacterium sp.
CGCCGACCCCCACCCCGACGCCGGTCGTCGCGGTGACCGAGGTCACGTCCGACGCAGCGATACCGTTCGACCGGAGGACCGTCGACGACCCCGCGCTGCCGAAGGGACAGACGAAGGTCACGACCGCCGGGGTCGACGGTGTCGAGACGACCACCTGGCGCGTGACGACGACCGACGGCATCGAGACCGACCGCAACGAGGTGGGCAAGGAGATCACGAGGCTGCCCGTCACCGAGGTGACCGCGATCGGGTCGTACGTCGCGCCGGCTCCGGCTCCCGTGGCTCCCGTGGCACCGGCACCCGCACAGCAGGCACCTGCCGCGCCGGCACCTGCCGCTGGCGTCATCACGCCGGGTGCGTTCTGCGCCGACGCCCAGAACGGCGCTGTTGCGCAGTCCTCGACCGGGAAGTCGTACCGGTGCGGTGGCAAGGGACCCGACGCGAACGGGCACCTGCACTGGAACACGATGTGACCTGTCGGCGGTGGGGCCGTGTACGGTCCGCTGCATGGCGAGCGAGGCGACGACGCTGACGGTCCCGGGTCCGGACGGCGACCGGGAGGTCCGGATCAGCAGCCCGTCGCGCGTGCTCTTCCCGGACCCCGGCATCACGAAGCTCGACCTCGCCGAGTACCTGGTCGCCGTGGGGGAGCCCTTCGTCCGGGCGAACGGCGACCGCCCGGTCTCGCTGCAGCGGTTCGGCTCGGGCATCGACGGCGAGTCGTTCTTCTCGAAGAACCCGCCGAAGGGTGCTCCCGGGTACGTGCGTGACGTCACGGTGACCTACCCGAGCGGCCGGTCGCACCCGCAACTCGTGATCGACGAGCCGGCGGTCGCGGTGTGGGCGGCACAGATGAACACCGTCGTGTTCCACCCGTGGGCGTCCCGCGCCGAGGACAGCGACCACCCGGACCAGCTCCGCATCGACCTCGACCCGCAGCCGGGCACGGACTTCCACGACACCGTGCCGGTCGCACACGAACTCCGGACGGTGCTCGCCGAGGTGGGGCTCACGGCCTGGATCAAGACGAGCGGCAACCGCGGCCTGCACGTGTTCGCCCCGATCCGCCCCGAGCACGAGTTCCTCGACGTCCGCCACGCGGTGATCGCGGCGGCGCGGGAGCTCGAGCGGCGGATGCCCGACCGGGTCACGACGGCGTGGTGGAAGGAGGAGCGCGGGCAGCGCGTGTTCGTCGACTTCAACCAGGCGAACCGCGACCGCACGATGGCCGGGGCCTACAGTCCACGGGCCCTCGCCCACGCGAGCGTGTCGACGCCGATCACCTGGGACGAGCTCGACGGCGCGGACCCGACGACCTTCACGGTGTGGACTGTGCCCGAGCGCCTGTCGACGGTCGGCGATCCGTGGGAGACCATGCACGAGGAGCCGGGCGACCTCGCCCCGCTGCTCGCGTGGTGGGACCGTGACCTGGCGGACGGACTGGGTGAGCTGCCGTTCCCGCCGGACTTCCCGAAGATGCCCGGTGAGCCGCCGCGCGTGCAGCCGTCACGAGCGAAGAAGTCGTGACGGCCGGGCCGTTCAGGCCGCGGCGACGTCCTCGGCTCGCTGCTCTGGCTTCGCGACCCGGCTGGTGTGCATCGGCAGCGTGACGCTCGCCGTGTGCAGACGTGTCAGGCGGGACCAGGTGCCGCGGTTGGCGTCGCTGATGCCGTCGATGATCATGTCCCGCTCCCGTCTCCCGCGCCCCCGGATCACTGTCCGGAAGTCACTAGTTAGCCTAACTACTGCGAGCATATTGGCGAGCGGCAGCTGGTGCAAGCGCTAGGACAAGACGTCGCGGAGGTCGTACGCAGAAGGGACATCGAGCTGTTCGAACCCGCACGACCGGGCGTCCCTGTCCGGCCGCCACCGCTCGAACTGCACCGTGTGCCGGAACCGGTCGCCCTCCATCTGGTCGTACCGCACCTCGAGCACGCGCGACGGTTCGAGCTGGACGAACGAGGTGTCGCGACCCGACGAGAACCGCGACCGTTCCCCGTCACCGGTGACGGGCCTCCCGTCCGCATCGCGGAGCACGACGGGCTCGAGTTCCTCGACCAACTGCTGGCGACGACGGTCGGTGAAGGCGGAGACGCCGCCGACCTGCCGGATCTCGCCGTCCGCGTCGTACAGCCCGACGAGCAGCGAGCCGACCCCGCTGCCGCTCTTGTGCACGCGGTACCCGATCGCGACGACGTCGGCGGTCCGGTGGTGCTTCACCTTGAGCATGGTGCGCTTGTTCGGTTCGTACGCCTTCGCCCGCGGCTTCGCGACGACCCCGTCGAGCCCGGCGCCCTCGAACGTGGTGAGCCACTCGCGGGCGAGGTCGACGTCGAGCGTGGTGCGGGTGACGTACAGCGGGTCGGTCATGCCGTCCGCGAGGGCCTCGAGCCGCTCACGCCGCTCGTCGAACGGCAGGTCGAGGAGCTCCGCGCCGTCGGCGGCCAGCAGGTCGAACGCGACGAACTGCGCCGGGGTCTCGACGCTGAGCTTCCGGATCCGCGACTCGGCCGGGTGGATGCGCTGCGACAGGGCCTCCCAGTCGAGGTGCTCGTTGCCCGGCTCGCCGCTCCGCAGGACCACCTCGCCGTCGAGCACGACCGGGTGGTCGCGCCCGCCGAACTGCGCGCGGACCGCTTCGACGAGCTCCGGGAAGTACCGGGTCAGGGGCTTCGACCCGCGGCTGCCGATGGTGACGTCGTCGCCGTCGACCGTGACGATCCCGCGGAAGCCGTCCCACTTCGGCTCGTACCGCAGGCCGCCGCGGACGCTGTCGGGGTCGGGTACGGTGGCGACGGCCTTGGCGAGCATCGGTGCGATCTCCATGCGGCCTGTCTACTCGCGGGTGCTCCGGTGGACGGCCGAGGGGCTCGGCTCGGCTCCGGCGGTCCCGCAGCGCACACGGATCCCGGCCTGGAGGCTCGGGTCACCCTGGTCGCGCGGCGTCGTCACTAGGGTGGTCGCGTGACGACCGTGCCCCCGCCGGCAGCGCCGGCACCGGAACCGATCAGCCCCGTGCAGGCCGCCGCGCTCCGCGCCGGCGTGCTGCCGCCCGTCGAGCAGGTCCGGCCCGGTGTGTGGACCATCGCGGTGCCGTTCCGCGGGGGCGTGCCGGACGCGACCCTGTCCTACGTGCTCGAGGGGACGGACGGCTCGCTCACGGTGGTCGACCCCGGCTGGGCCGACGACGACGACCTCGGGGTGCTCCGGGCAGGGCTCGCGGCGATCGGGCGGTCCGTCGACCAGGTCGGGCTCGTCGTCGTGACGCACCTGCACGCCGACCACCTCGGCGCTGCCGCCGCACTCCGGCGTGCCAGTGGAGCCCGGGTCGCGATGCACCGGCTGGAGGTCGACGCCCTGCGTCGGGAGCGCGAGGACGCCGCGGCGAACGACGCCGACATCGCCCGGTGGGGGCTGCCCGACGCGCTGGTCGCCGGCGTCGTCGCGGCCTGGGGGAGCGGACGCCGGATCGGGCTCGGGCAGACGGCGGAGCCGTTCGCGGACCTGCTCGTGGAGGACGGCGACGTGCTGCCGGTCGCGGGGCGCGCGGTCCGGGCGCTCTGGACGCCGGGCCACACCGCCGGGCACCTGTGCCTCGTCGACGAGGGCGACGGGTTGCTCTTCACCGGCGACCACGTCCTGCCGCGGATCAACCCGGGGATCGGCCTGGGCGGGCGGACGGCGACGAACCCGCTGGGCGACCACCTGGCCGATCCCCGGGTTGATCCGCGGCAGGACGTGGTCGCCGGTGAAGAGCAACCCGTCGCCCTCGTCGACGAGGCACAGGTGCCCGGCGGTGTGGCCCGGCGTCCAGAGCGCCCGGA
>CAJYIG010000125.1 GCA_913774725.1 uncultured Curtobacterium sp.
AGATCAGCCTCGTCACGTCGACCGTCTGGTACACCCGCCGCGAGCCGGTGTTCCTGCCGGGCGACTTCGTGCACGAGGTCGACGGGGTCGACGTCGAGCGCCGGGTCGCCGACGACGTCCGGGCCGGACGGCTGCCCGCGAGCATCGTGTCCTACACGGGCCTGATCTGGACCGACTCGCTCCGTGCCGCCGCCCGACGCGGTGTGCTCGAGCGACGGCCGATGTTCACGCAGGTCCGTCCGCACGGTGTCGTCGAGGCCGACGGCTCCGACACCTCGGTCGACGTCCTGCTCTGGGCCACCGGGTACCGCGCGGACCTCGACCACCTGGAGCCGATGCAGCTGCGCGGTCCGCTCGGCGGCGTCCCGGTCGTGGGGACCCGGGTGGCCGACGAGCCACGTGTGCACCTCATCGGGTACGGCCCGTCGCAGTCGACGGTCGGCGCGAACCGGGCGGGACGGGCCGCAGCCCGCGAACTGGACCGGTGGCTCGACGAGCGTCCCGGCTGACCATTGACCACTGACCACTGACCACTGACCACTGGCCGCCGCGCCGCCCCGGTCGGCAGGCTCAGGCAGCCGGGACGGGCGGCAGCTCCCGGTCGGTCTCCGCGACACGTGTGGCCTTCGCCGCGAGGCCCTGCAGCGGCCCCTCGAGCAGCACCTTGTCGGCGACGTGACGGAGCGCGAGGCCGAACCGCGTGCGGGGGTAGGCGAACCGGACGATCCCGCGAGGGATGCCCTGCACGTCGTCGACGAGCGGCCGCATCCAGTCGTCGAACGCCGCGAGCGCCCGGTCGAGCGCGTCGCGGTCCGAGGAACGGCCCGTCACCGACGCCGCGAGGACGTACCCGCTCGTCAACGCGAGCGACGCGCCGCCCCCGCCCATGGGCGTGACGCACCACGCTGCGTCCCCGACGACGGCGACCCGGCCTCGGTGCCAGACGGGCATCCGGACCTGGGTGAGCCGGTCGACGTAGACGTCGTCCGACGTCGCGAAGCCGTCGAGCACCCGGCGCGACTGCCACCCGGCGTCGGCAAAGCGTTCCTCGAGCCGCTCCTGCACCCGCCCTCGATCGGCGCCCGTCACCCCGTCGTCGTCATCGGCCCATGCGAGGATCGCGCGGGTGGTGTCGTACGGGTCGGGACGGAGGTGCACCTGCCGTCCGCCGACCGCGTTGTACCAGCGCCACCGGCGGTCGTCGGAGTCCGTGCGCGGGATCGTGCCGAATGCCATCGTGACCCCCAGGTCCCGCTCGTCGACGTCGCCCGGGTGGTCGAACACGAGCGCCCGGGTCGTCGAGCGGACCCCCTCGGCGACCACGAGCAGGTCCGCCCGGAGGACCCGACCGCGGTCGGTCGTGACGGTGACGCGATCCGGCACGGTGTCGTCGACGTCGGTGATCCACTCCCCGAACACGGAGGTCACACCGTCGGGCAGCGCGTCGAGGACCGTCCGGGCCAGGTCGCCGCGGAGCACCTCGAGCTCGGCGGTCGCACCGTCCGGGCCCTTCGGCAACGTCGCGGTGACCCGTCCGTCGGCGTCGACGAGGACGGTACCGGTCTCGGTGGTGTTCGCGGCACGGACGGCCTCCGTCAGCCCCATGCGCTCGAGCACCTGCTTCGCGACACCGCGGACGTCGACGTTCTGGCCGCCGTCGCGGAAGGCCGGGGCGCGTTCGACGACGGTGACCTCCCAACCGGTGTGCCGCAGCCACCAGGCCGCGGACAGACCTGCGATGCTCGCTCCCGAGATCACTGCGTGTGGTGCGGACATGTCTGCTCCTCGTGTGCGGCGGCCGGCGACCGTGACGCCTGCTCGTGCTTTACAGTGAAGCGACTTGACTGTGGAGGAACCTGGATGCCGGACGTCGACCCGCTCGAGACCGTGTGGACCGAGGACGAGGTGGCCGTGATGCACCGACTCCGCGACTGGGCGGTCGCGTTCGACGAGCTGAACCGGCACCTCGGTACGTGGGTGGGTCTGTCCCCCACCGACGCGAACGCCCTCGGGCAGGTGCTGTGGGCCGAGCGGGCGGGGACGCCACTGTCCCCCGCACAGCTCGCACGGCAGATCGGCATGACGTCCGGGGCGACGTCGGTGCTCGTCGACCGGCTGGAGACCGCGGGCCACGTCACGCGGCACCGGGAGAGCACCGACCGTCGCCGTGTGACCCTCCGGACGACCGAGACCGCGCGGGCGGCGAACGAGGCGTTCCTCGGGTTCGCCGGACGCGAGGTCGCCGGTGCCCTGCGTGCGTCCGACGCCGACGAGGTCCGTTCGGCGCTGGCGTTCCTCGACCGGATGACGACCGCGGCGACCGCCGCCAACGGCCGGCTCTCGGGACACGAGCGCGGCGAGCGGGCCTGACGCGACCGAGCGCCGGACGACACGGGCACCCCGAACGCCAGCGACCCGGGACCGAGCAGCCCGGGACCGGCAGCCCGGGACGACAGAACCCCCTCCGGGCCGGAGCTCGGAGGGGGTTCCTCGGTGTGGTGACCCCAGCGGGATTCGAACCCGCGTTACCG
>CAJYIG010000126.1 GCA_913774725.1 uncultured Curtobacterium sp.
ATCTCGAACGCGCTCGGGGTGCACCTCGAGCGCGTTCGACCGGATGCGCTCCGGGTTCGACGACTTCGGGATCACCACGAACCCGTGCGCCACATGCCACGCGACGATGACCTGCGCGCTGTCGGCGTCGTGCTCCTCGGCGATCTCGACGAGCGTCGGGTCCTGCAGGTTGCTCGCCTTGAACGGGCTGTAGCCCTCGAGTACCACGCCGCGCTCGTGCAGCCCTGCGGCGACCTCGGCGTCGTACTCCGCCGGGCTCCACCGGATCTGGTTCACGGCCGGGGTCGTCCCGGTGGCGTCGGTCAGCTCGTCGATCTGCGCGAGCGAGTAGTTGCTCACGCCGACGGCCCGGGTGAGCCCGTCGGCCTGCGCCTGCACGACCTGCTCCCACACGTCGGGCCGGGCCTCGCCGTTCGGGGGCCAGTGCACGAGCCACAGGTCCAGGTGGTCGAGTCCGAGCTGTTCGAGGCTCTCCTCGATGGTCTGCCGGACCCGGTCGGCGTTGTCCGGCGGGAGCTTCGTCGTGACGAAGACGTCGTCGCGCGCCAGTCCGGAGTCGGCGAGCGCCTGCCCCACGCCGCGCTGGTTCGAGTAGCCCGTCGCGGTGTCGATGTGGCGGTAGCCGGCATCGAGCGCGGCACCGACGGCGGCGGGGGCGTCTGCGTCCGGGATCTGCCAGGTGCCGAAGCCGAGGAGCGGCATCGATCCACCGGTGACGGGCACGGAGGGGTTCGCGTGATCGGTCATGCCCCGTGTCTACGCCGTGCTCCGTCGGTGCTTCACGGGATGATCGACGACGGTCCGCCCGGGCCCGTTCCACCGCACCACCGAAGGCTCTCCCCATGACGTCCCGTCGACGCCGTCCGCGTTCCTCCCGTCCCACCTCCTCGCGCCGCACGGCCCGGACCTCGCTCGCGTCCCTCGGACTCATCGCTGTGGTCGCCCTGGCCGGCTGGCTGCTGCACACCACCGGCGTGACCGACGGCGACGCCGACGCGGCGACGGACCGAGCGCCCTCGTCGACGGCCGCACCGACCATCACGGCCGTCCCCACGACCGAGGCGACCAGCGCGACCGAGGCGGGCAGCGCCTCCCGGCCGACCGCCGACGCGACCGACCCCACCGACCGGACCAGCCCGACCGACGCGACCGCGGCCGCCACCGCCCGCAGCCGGCTCGCCGCCCTGCCGGTCAAGGGCAAGGCCCCCGCCACCGGCTACGACCGCGAGGCCCGCTTCGGCACGGCCTGGCTCGACGTCGACCACAACGGCTGCGACACCCGGAACGACGTCCTCGCCCGCGACCTCACCGACGTCGAACGGCAGGGCCCGTGCACGGTCCTGCGCGGCACCCTCGTCTCCCCGTACACCGGCGACCGCGTCGACTTCGTGCGGGGGAACACGACCTCGACACTCGTGCAGATCGACCACGTCGTCGCGCTCGAGAACGCGTGGCGCACGGGTGCGCAGCAGCTCAGCCAGGAGCAGCGGGAGGCCCTGGCGAACGACCCCGCGAACCTGTTCGCGGTCGACGGGCACTCGAACGCACAGAAGCGCTCGGGCGACGCCGCGACCTGGCTGCCCGCGGACACCGCGTTCCGCTGCACGTACGTCGAGCACCAGATCGCGGTGAAGACCACCTACCGGCTCTGGGTCGCGCCCGCCGAGCACGACGCGATGGAGCGGGTGCTCGCCCGCTGCTGAGCGCGGCTCGCTCCGGTAAACCGACAGGTGTAGCCTATCTGACATCGATGCAGATGCATCGAACGGACTCGTCGACCCACCGCTGGACCCGAGCCCTTCACCGTCGAAGACCGCAGGAGGCCATCCATGACGTCCACCACCCGTTTCGCCGACCGCGTCGTCCTCATCACCGGCGGCGGCTCCGGCCTCGGCCGCGCGACCGCCGTCCGCCTGGCCGCCGAGGGCGCGCAGCTGTCCCTCGTCGACGTCTCCGCCGAGGGACTCGAGGCCACGAAGGCCGCCGTCCTCGAGGCGACCCCCGACGCCCAGGTCCTGACGACCGTCGCCGACGTCTCCGACGAAGCCCAGGTCGACGCCTACGTCACCGCGACCACCGAGCGCTTCGGCCGCATCGACGGCTTCTTCAACAACGCCGGCATCGAGGGCAAGCAGAACCCCACCGAGGACTTCACCGCCGCCGAGTTCGACAAGGTCGTGTCGATCAACCTCCGGGGCGTGTTCCTCGGCCTCGAGAAGGTCCTCGGGGTCATGCGCGAGCAGGGCTCCGGCATGGTCGTGAACACTGCGAGCGTCGGCGGCATCCGCGGCATCGGCATTCAGTCGGGCTACGCCGCGGCCAAGCACGGCGTCGTCGGCCTCACCCGCAACTCCGCCGTCGAGTACGGCCAGTACGGCATCCGCATCAACGCCATCGCCCCGGGTGCGATCTGGACGCCGATGGTCGAGAACTCGATGAAGCAGCTCGACGCGGAGAACCCGCGGAAGGCCGCCGAGGAGTTCATCCAGGTCAACCCCACGAAGCGCTACGGCGAGGCCCCCGAGATCGCCGCGGTGGTCGCGTTCCTGCTCTCCGACGACGCCTCGTACGTCAACGCCGCCGTCGTCCCGAT
>CAJYIG010000127.1 GCA_913774725.1 uncultured Curtobacterium sp.
ACTGCCACGGCTGCGAGGCCGGCGATGATTCGGGTGCGGCGTTTCATCGGTGCTCCTTTGCACGGGATGTCCGCGGGCTCCGTCACCCGCGCGCAGGATTAGTACAACGGATGGACTTATTCGTGTCAAGCACTTTTCGTCACGGCTCGGCAACGGACGCGCGGGCGCCCGGGGCCGGAGGACGAACCGCGCGTAAGAGGACGAACCGCGCGTAGGAGGACGTTCCGCGCGTAGGAGGACCGATGGAACGACCCTCTTCGCGCGGAAGCGCTTCCCACTGCACGCGCGATGGGACGGAACGGGCGGCGAGCCCGGGTCAGGCGATGGGGGTGGCACCGCCGATCACCGTGATGCCGCCGGACTCGGGCACGTCGACGAGCAGCACGCTCGGACGCCCGACGTGTCGACCCTGCCGGATCACGACGCGGCTCCCGGGCGACACCGCTCCGACCGCGCGCAGGTACGCGCCCGTCGAGGCAGCGGCGGATCCCGTCGCCGGGTCCTCGGTGATGCGGCCTGCGGGGAACAGGTTCCGTGCCTCGAACTCGAGCCGGCCCGTGCGGTGCAGGACCGTGACGGTGCCCTCCCACCCGGACTCCCGCTTCAGTGCGGCGAGCGCGGCGGGGTCGAACCGGAACTGGTGGAAGCGCTCGGAGTCGGCCAGCACGACCACGGGGTGCCAGTTGCCCGCGAAGGACTCGAGCACGGGGAAGTCCTCGGCGACGTCTCCGTCGACGAGCCCGAGCAGTGCGGCGAGCCGCTCCCACCGCTCGGGGTCGATCGGACGGATGGCTGGCTCGACGCTCGTCATCGCGACCTGCACGCTGCCGTCGGGTGCGGTCGTGGCGTCGACGGCGACGTCCCCGGCAGCGGTGGAGAAGACACGGGCACCGATCCCCTCGCGCTCGGCGAGCACGACGGCGGTGGCGACGGTGGCATGACCGCAGAAGGGGACCTCGGCGGCCGGCGAGAAGTAGCGCACCCGGGCGCCGTCCGGGGTCCGGGCGACCACGAACGCGGTCTCCGGGTACGCCACCTGCTGGGCGACCGCGAGCATCTCGTCGTCGGTCATCCCCTCGGCGTCGAGCACGATCCCCGCGGGGTTGCCGCCCCCGGGCTCGGCGGCGAAGGCGGTGTAGCGGAGGGCCTCGGTGCGCATCCCCCGACGCTACCTCGGGACGCCGACGCCCCCGCCGTCCGGGCGGACGACGGGGGCGACGGGGTGTCGGCGAGCAGGAACCGCGGGTCAGGCCGGCGAGCCGACCGTCCGGCGGCGGCGTGCCACGAGGACACCGGTACCGGCCGCCAGGAGCAGGAGCGCCGCCGCGATCCCACCGCCCAGCTCGACACCGGTGAAGGCGAGCGGACCCGTCACGGGGTCGACCCGGACGTCCGTCCAGCCGATCAACGTGCCGTCGAGGGTGGCGACCACGATGCGGTGCTGCCCGGCCGGGACGTCAGCGGGAACGACCACCGTCACCGTGCCGTCGGCCGCGACGACCGGCGTCCCGAGGAGCCGTGGCTCGGAGAACAGCCAGACTGCGACACGCTCCCCAACGTGCTGCGTCCCGACGGCGATCGTCACCGACGTTCCCGCACGGATCCCGGACGGTGCGGACACCGAGCCGCGGTTCCCGTCGGTGAGCACCGAGGCGGCCGGCGCGACCGGTGCGGTCGGGGTCGCCGGGGCGGTCGGAGCGGGAGCGGTCGGGGCAGGCGTGCCGCCGCCCGCGCCGCCGCCCGTGCCCGGGGTCGGAGTCGGGGTCGGGGTGCTCCCGCCGTCGCCCGGTCCAGGCATCTCACCGTCGCCGTCGCCCGGCTCCGTCGTCGCGTCGCACGGGTACGTCCCGGTGCGCAGCGAGGACCCGTTCGTGTCGTTGTCGTCCGCGTAGTACGTCGCCCGAGCACCGTCCACGCAGCGCCCCGAGATCGCGAACCCCTCGTTGGCGAGCGTCCGGTCGGCGTTCGCCGGCGCCTCGTACAACGACGCGAGCGTGAAGGTGCCGTCCTGCACGTCGAAGAGCGCCGTGCGCCCGGAGCACGCCTCGTCGCAGACCACCCAGAGGGCGTCGAGCGTCGGGTCGAACTGCACCTCGGCGACGAGCGAGAACGGGGTGCTGATCGTCGCGACGCGCTGGAACGACCCGTCGTCCATCAGCGCGTAGGCGTAGGCGCTCGCGGTGCCCTCGACGCCGACGACGAAGAGTCCGTCACCGTGTCCGGGGTAGGACGCAGGGGTGTAGGCCGCACCGGTGTGCTGGTCGACGAAGCCGCGCGCCGTCAGCCAGGCGTCCGGTACCCAGGTCACGCCCTCGAGCCCGGCGTTCGCGCCGAGGCCCGGGAAGTCCGCGGCCAGGTTCCACTCGTCCGTGGCGCGCAGGACCGACTCGGAGCCGTCGGTGGTCGCGAAGCGCAGTACCGACGGACGGCTGACCTTGGACACGTCGTTGTCGCGCTCGGTCGACACGTACACCGCGCCGGGGTCGTCCGCCGTGACGGTGACGCCCTCGGCGTCGGGCGTCCCGGTGCCGTCGGCGTAGCGCAGGTCGACGCCCGCGGCGTTCGTCGGGGCCCACCCGCCGCGACCGTCCGAGGCGAGGTGGTAGAGCAGGCCGTCGCCGTTCTGCACCGCCCAGAGCTGGCCGTCCGCCGACGAGGCGGAGGTCGTCCAGTCGAGGCCGCTCAGGTCGCCGGTGAAGGTGTCCTCGGCGTCCAGGACGGTCTCGTCCGGTCCGCCCGGCCAGGCCTCGGCCGCGACGACTCCGGCGAACCGGTTGGTGGCGCCCTTGGTCGGCTCGGCGGTCTCGGCGAAGTCGCCGGTGCCGTCGGGGTTCCGGCCGTACGTGGTCGCGGCGTGCGCGGTCCAGGAGTACTGGTCGACGAGGGTCCCGCGGGGGTCGTACAGCCGAACGCTGTCGGCC
>CAJYIG010000128.1 GCA_913774725.1 uncultured Curtobacterium sp.
GCCTCGTTCAGGGTGTCGGCACGGGTGACGACCGAGATGCGGATCTCCGAGGTCGAGATCATCTCGATGTTGATCGACGCCTCGTGCAGGGCGCGGACGAGCGCGGCGGAGACGCCGGCGTTCGTGCGCATGCCCGCACCGACGAGGGCGAGCTTGCCGATCTGGTCGTCGTACTGGATGCCCTCGTAGCCGATGTCGGCCTTCGCGACCTCGAGCGCGGTCAGGACGCCCTGGCCCTGGTCCTTCGGCAGCGTGAACGAGATGTCCGTGCGTCCGGTGACCGCCTCGGACACGTTCTGCACGATCATGTCGATGTTGGCGCCGGCGCGGGCCACGATCGTGAAGATCTCGGCGGCCTTGCCCGGGGTGTCAGGCACGCCGACGACGGTGATCTTCCCCTCGGAGAGGTCTCCGGCGATGCCGGTGATGATCGGTTCTTCCACGGTTTCCCCCTCTGCAGGGTTGTAGACGATGGTGCCCTCGGCGTTGCTGAACGAGGACCGGACGTGCAGGGTGACGCCGTGTCGTCGGGCGTACTCGACGGCACGGATGTACAGGACCTTGGCGCCGGACGCGGCGAGCTCGAGCATCTCCTCGCTCGTGATCCGGTCGACCTTCTTCGCCTTCGGCACCACGCGCGGGTCCGCGGTGAAGATGCCGTCGACGTCGGTGTAGATCTCGCAGATGTCCGCGTCGAGCGCGGCGGCGAGGGCGACGGCGGTGGTGTCCGACCCGCCGCGACCGAGCGTGGTGATCTCGCCCGTGGTGCGGTTGAAGCCCTGGAAGCCGGCGACGATCGCGACGTGCCCGGCGTCGAGTGCCTCACGCACCCGCTTCGGCGTCACGTCGACGATCCGAGCCTTGCCGTGCTGCGCGTCCGTGAGCATGCCGGCCTGGCTGCCCGTGTAGGACGAGGCCTCGACCCCGAGGCTCTTGATCGCCATCGCGAGCAGCGCCATCGAGATGCGCTCCCCCGCCGTCAGCAGCATGTCGAGCTCACGACCGGCGGGGATCGGCGTCACGGAGTGCGCGAGGTCGACGAGCTCGTCGGTGGTGTCGCCCATCGCGGAGACGGCCACGACGACGTCGTTGCCCGCCTTCTTGGTCTGGACGATCCGCTTCGCCACGCGCTTGATGCTCTCGGCGTCCGCGACGGACGATCCACCGAACTTCTGCACGATCAGGGCCACTGGCTGGTACTCCCGGGGACGACGGTTCCGCGACGATCGCGCGGTCTGACAATCGTAGAGGGTGTTCCGCGGATGTTGCGTGCGAGGCGTGCTCGACGCAACGATCCTGCGCGACGGGCGATCAGCCGCCGACCAGGCGACGGCCTTCGAAGGCCCGGCCGAGCGTGACCTCGTCCGCGTACTCGAGGTCACCGCCCACCGGCAGGCCGGACGCCAGGCGCGTGGTGCGGATGCCCATCGGCACCAGCAGTCGGCTCAGGTAGGTCGCCGTCGCCTCGCCCTCGAGGTTCGGGTCCGTCGCGATGATCACCTCGTCCACCGTGCCGTCGGCCAGCCGCGTCATGAGCTGCTGGATGCGCAGGTCGTCCGGACCGACACCGTCGATCGGGCTGATCGCACCGCCGAGCACGTGGTAGAGCCCGCGGAACTCGCGGGTGCGCTCGATCGCCGCGACGTCCTTCGCCTCCTCGACCACGCAGATGACGCTCGGCGAACGCCGTGGGTCGCGGCAGATGCTGCAGCGGACGTTCTCGGTGACGTTGCCGCAGACCTCGCAGAAGCGGACCTTCTCCTTGACCTCGGCCAACAGCTCCGACAGCCGGGCCGGGTCGAACGACTCGGTCTGCAGGATGTGGAACGCGATGCGCTGCGCCGACTTCGGGCCGATGCCCGGCAGGCGACCGAACTCGTCGATCAGGTCCTGGACGATGCCGTCGTACATCAGGCGCCTTCCTCGTGCAGGGCGGTCTCCTCGATGAACTGCGCACCGAGGATCTCACGGACGACTGCCTCGCCGTAGCGGCCGGCCACCGGTGTCCGGCGGACCTGGGGCGGCGCCGTCCGCTGCTGGGTCTGCGGTGCCTGCTGCGCGGCCGTCTGCTGTGCGGCGCCCTGCTGTGCCGTGGCGTGCTGTGCTGGGGCGTGCTGTGCCGTGGCGTGCTGCGTCTGCTCCGGTACGCCGGTCCGGGACGGGCTGGCCGCGCGACCGGGCGCGGATGCTGCCGCTCTGCCGCCAGCCGGAGGGCCCGGGTCGGGGAACGGCGCTCCGTCGTCGTAGGGGTCGTCGTCGAGCGGGTAGTCGTCGACCGGTACGTCGCCGGCGGCCGGCGGTGCCGCCGCGACTCCGGGCGCGGTCGGTGTGCTGTCCGCCGTGTCGCCGGACGGCGGCTCATCCGTGGTCGGACGTGCCGGTGCGCCGCCAAGGGCCGAGGCCGGGCGGAGCTGCGCGGCGAGGGCCGCGTCGGCGGCGGGGTCGGACACCGGTGCGACCGGGGCGACCGGCTCCCCCGTGTCCGTCGTGCCGAACGGAGCGGACCAACCCGGCTCCGGGCGCCCTGGCGCAGCACGGGACGTCGGGTCCGTCGCCGGGATCGCCGCGACGACCCAGTCGGTCACCGGGCCGGTGGACGCCGGGGCGGCCTGCTGCTGGGACGGCTGCTGCCGAGACGGCGGCTGCTGCTCCGACTGCTGCTGCTCCGGCCTCGACGGCTGCGGCTGAGAGGCGGTTCCGGGCGTGGTCGACTGCTGCTGCGCCGACGGCGACTGCCGGGAGGGGGCCCCCGGCTGCCCGGCGGCCCCCGGCTGCCCGGCGGCCCCCGGCTGCCGCCCCTGGTCGGTGCTCGATGCCGCGATCTGCTGCTCGGGCGTCCGTGCCGGCCCCTGCTGCTGCGCGCTCTGCTGCGGACGACCGCCCGGCTGCTGCGGAGCCCCGTCCCCGCCGGGTCCCCCGCCGGGACGCTGCTGCCCCGGACCGCGGGCGACGAACTTCACCCGCAGGCCGAGCACGTCGATGATCGCCGACCGGAGCAGTTCACTCACGCTCGTCGACGGGTCCGACGCCTCCTTGAACGAGGCGACGTCCTGCTGGCTCGGGAACGTCAGGGTGAGCACGTCGTCGCGCAGGGCGGTGACCTGCGCCGTGACCACCACGGACCACGCGGACCGGCGGGCGCGCTGGACGTGCTCGACGACCTGCGGCCAGGCGTCGCGGAGCTGCTGGAACCCCACGGCGCTCACCGGTCGCACCACGGGCTCGTCCCCGACCGCGGTGCCCTGCCCGGTGGACGAGGCGTTCGCCGCTCCCGAGGGTCCGTGCGGCGTCGGCGCTGCCGGACGCTGCTCGGTCGCCCCGTCAGCCCCGGTCGACGGCACGGACCCGGCCGTGCTCGGCACGGCCGCTGCCCAGGACGCTGCGGCTGCACGAGCCGCAGCGCGTGGGTCCGCTGACCCGGCCGGTGCCGCCTGGTCCTGCGCAGCACCGGCCGGAACCGCCTGGCTCGATGCCGCGGCGGAGGCGCTCGACTGCGGAGCGGTCGGAACGGACCCGGCCGAGCCGGACTGCGCGGACGGGCCGGACTGCGCGGACGAGCCGGACTGCGCGGACGAGCCCACGGGCGCCGCTGCCGGACCCGCCTGCGGCGCGCGGGCAGCCGTCGGCGTCGAGGACTGCGAGCGTGACGTCGACGCGGACCGGTCAGCGGCCGACGTGGATGGCGCAGCGGTCGCCGCGGCGTCGTGTCCGCCGGCGTCGCCGACGCCGACGCGCCGCTCGAGCCGCTCGACGCGCGCGAGGGCCCCCCGCTGCGTGTCGTCGGCCTCGGGCACGAGCATGCGAGCCGTCATGAGCTCGAGGTGCAGTCGCGGTGACGTCGCACCGGTCATCTCGGTGAGCGCGCGGTTCGCGATGTCGGCAGAGCGGGACAGCGCCGTCGCCCCGAAGACCCCGGCCTGACGGGTCATGGTGTCGAGCTCCTCCGGGGAGATCCCGCGGAGGACGGCTGCGGCGCTCTCGTTCGTCGCCGCGACCACGATCAGGTCGCGGAGGCGCTCGAGCAGGTCCTCGACGAAGCGACGCGGGTCCTGACCGGTCTGCACGACGCGGTCCACCGCGGCGAAGGCCGACGCGGGGTCGGCGACGGCCAGGGCGTCGACGACGTCGTCGAGCAATGCGGCGTCGGTGTAGCCGAGCAGGGCGACGGCTCGCTCGTAGGCGATCGCGCCGTCCTCGCTGCCGGCCATGAGCTGGTCGAGCAGCGACAGCGTGTCGCGGACCGAACCCCCACCGGCACGGACGACGAGCGGCAGCACGCCCGGCGCCACGGAGACCGACTCCTGCTCGCACAGCTGCTCGACGTACTCGAGCATGGTCGCCGGCGGGACGAGTCGGAACGGGTAGTGGTGGGTCCGGGAGCGGATCGTCCCGATGACCTTCTCGGGCTCGGTGGTCGCGAAGATGAACTTGACGTGCTCGGGCGGCTCCTCGACCAGCTTGAGCAGGGCGTTGAAGCCCTGCGGCGTCACCATGTGCGCCTCGTCGAGGATGAAGATCTTGTAGCGGTCGCGGGCCGGTGCGAAGACCGCCCGGTCGCGCAGGTCACGGGCGTCGTCCACGCCGTTGTGGCTCGCCGCGTCGATCTCGATGACGTCGAGCGATCCCCCGCCGCCGCGCGCGAGCTCGACGCAGCTCGGGCAGACGCCGCAGGGCGTGTCCGTCGGCCCCTGCTCGCAGTTGAGGCAGCGGGCGAGGATGCGTGCCGACGTGGTCTTGCCGCACCCGCGCGGTCCGCTGAAGAGGTACGCGTGGTTGACGCGGTTCGTCCGCAGGGCGGTCCGCAGCGGGTCCGTGACCTGCGACTGACCGATCAGCTCGGCGAAGTTCTCGGGCCGGTAACGGCGATACAGGGCGGTGACCACGG
>CAJYIG010000129.1 GCA_913774725.1 uncultured Curtobacterium sp.
TACACGCGCCCCCGTGACGGAGGGTAGGCGCGTTGCCAGCTGGCACCGCGCCTCCCGTCCGTCACGGGGTCGCGTCTACTCGTCGCGCGCGTCGCGCGGGACGAGCCAACCCGTCACCGCGCGGGACAGCACCAGGGTGAGCCCCAGCAACGCGGGGATCAGGAGCACCCAACCGACCCAGGCGACGCGGAACACGCCCTGGAACGCACCGATGGCGAGGGCGCCCTGCATCACCTGCCAGACGAGGATGCCGGCACGCACCCACGCGCGGCGGTTGCGGAGGCCGACGACGAGCGAGACCAGCCAGAGCGCGGCGACCGCGCAGAGCAGCGTGAGCGCGATCGCCGAGGCGATGCTCGACGACGGCGCGACGATCGACTCCACGAGCAGGACGACGGTGGTGACGACGAGCGCGAGCGCCTCGAGTCCCACCACGACGAGCAGGGTCGTGACGGCGGGCGGGCGGTCCGGGGAGCGGTCCGGAGCGGTCGGGGTGGTGTCGGGCACAGCAAGCCTCCAGATCGGGACCCTTGATTTGGCCATCCCAGTATGGAACGATATTCGAGGTCGTTTGGACGGCACGATGTGGTGTGCGTCTCCCGCGGTTCGACGCTTCTCCCCCGAGCGTCCAGCGGGCGTCAGACTCGCTCCCAGCGGAAGCCTCCCCCACAGGTTCCCCTCGTGCCCTGTGCATGCCAGCGTTCCGATCCCCGAGCCGCGGCCCCGGCCTGCCGTTCGAGCATCGACATCAAGGAGCACCACACATGGACTGGCGTGACCAGGCAGCCTGCCTCACCGCGGACCCCGAGCTCTTCTTCCCCGTTGGGAACACCGGACCGGCCGTCGACCAGATCGAGAAGGCGAAGTCGGTGTGCGCGCGCTGCACCGTGACCGAGATGTGCCTGCAGTACGCGCTCGAGAACAACCAGGACTCCGGTGTCTGGGGTGGTCTGAGCGAGGACGAGCGTCGTGCGCTGAAGCGTCGCGCCGCGCGCGCCCGCCGCGCCTCCTGACGCAGCGCCGCTGACACCACGACGCCCGTCGCTCCCCCGTGGAGCGGCGGGCGTCGTCGTGCATGCGGGGCCCGCCCGGTGTCGAACCAGCGATCCGACATCGAACCAGCACGGTGGGCTGGTTCGGCGTCGGATCCGTGGTTCGGTGCGGCGCTGCCGCCGGAACCGGTTCCGGTCAGGCGGCGCCGGACGCGGTCAGCCAGCGGAACGGGATCGTGATCGTGACCTCGGTCCCGCTGCCGGTGAGCGTGTGCCAGTCGATCGTGCCGCCGAGCTCGCCCTGGATGAGCGTCCGGACGATCTGCGTGCCGAGACCGGAGCCGACCTTGCCCTCCGGCAGGCCGACGCCGTTGTCACGGACCTCGATGTCGAGGTGGTCGTCACCGCGGTTCGCGACGATCTCGACCTCGCCGTCGCGGCCGTCGAGTCCGTGCTCCACCGCGTTCGTGACGAGCTCGGTGAGTCCGAGTGCGAGGGGCGTCGCCGCCTCGGAGGGCAGCACGCCGAACTCGCCGGTCTTCTTCGGGCGGACGGTCGTGTTGTGCGACGCGGCGACCTCGGTGACGAGCTTGAGCACGGAGTCGAACACCTCGTCGAAGTCGACGTTCTGGCTGAGCCCGGTCGACAGCGTGTCGTGCACGACGGCGATCGCGGCGACGCGGCGCATGGCGTTCTGCAACGAGGTGCGGGCCTCGTCGGAGTGGGTCCGCCGGGCCTGGATCCGGAGCAGCGACGCGACCGTCTGCAGGTTGTTCTTCACGCGGTGGTGGATCTCGCGGATCGTCGCGTCCTTGGTGATGAGTTCGCGCTCCTGGTGGCGCAGCTCGGTCACGTCGCGGCAGAGCACGATGGCGCCGATGCGCTCACCGTGGTCGCGCAGCGGGATCGACCGGAGCGACACGGTCACCCCCTTCGCCTCGACGTCGGCACGCCACGGCGCACGACCGGTCACGACGAGCGGGAGGGACTCGTCGACGTCGAGCTTCGAGCCGATGAGCTCGGTCGTGACCTCGGCGAGGGACTTCCGCTCGAGCTCCCCCTCGAAGCCCATCCGGTTGAAGGCGCTGAGGCCGTTCGGGCTGGCGAAGGTCACCGTGCCGTTGGTGTCCAGGCGCAGCAGACCGTCGCTGGCACGGGGCGCTCCACGGCGCGGGCCCGCGGGTGCGCCGAGGTCCGGGAAGTCCCCGGTCGCGATCATGCCGAACAGGTCGTTCGCGCTCGCGGTGAAGTTGAGTTCCTGGCGGCTCGGGGTCCGCATCTCGTCCTGGTTCGAGTGGCGCGTGACGACGGCGATCGGCCGGTCGGTCGTCTCGGTGCTGTTCGTGTTCAGTCGGCGGAGCACCGGGATCGCGCGGACGCGGGTCGGGGTGTCCTCGTACCAGTCCGGCTCGGCCGAGTCGACGACCGTGGCACTCGCGAAGCACTGGGTGACCTGGTCGCGCCACTCCTCGCGCATCTCCTGCCCGACGATGTCGCGGTAGAACAGCGTCGCCGCCGAGCTCGGGCGTGCGTGGGCGACGGCCACGAACGAGCCGTCCTCGGCCGTCGGCACCCAGAGGACCATGTCCGCGAAGGAGAGGTCGGCGAGGAGCTGCCAGTCCCCCACGAGCAGGTGGAGCCACTCCACGTCCGCTTCCGAGGATCGGCCTTGCGCGAGCACGAGGTCACTGAGGGTCGACACCCGGACAGTCTAGGTGCGCCGATCTGTGGAGAACGACGCGCCTCCACAGCCGAGAGTCATGAACATTTCAGATGTTCCATCCGTCCGTACGCTCGGGGTCGGAGGGGACATGGCGGCAGGAGAAGCACGTCCGGTCACGGACGACGAGCAGGACGAACCGGTCCGGAGGGCACTCGTCCCCGTGGCGGGCGTCGCACCGCGCACCGGACCGAGCACCGGGAGCGCGCCCGGGTCGGCGGCGGCCGGGGACGACGCCGCCACGCCGCCCGTGCCGGACCCGGCCGACACGGCACGCGCGCTCGGGCTCTGCGTGGTCGAGGTCCTGACCGGCGGACGCGAGGTCGACAGCATCGCGCGGTGGGTCACGGAGGACGTGCAGCGGCACCTCCTGCAGCGCGCCGCTCTGGCGGCACGCGCACGATCCGTCGCACGACGCTCCCGTGCCCGGCCGCTGGTGCAGGTCGGGACCGTCCGGATCTGCGAACCGGCACCCGGTGTCGCCGAGGCGGCGGTCGTGGTGCACACCCGCAGCCACGCGCGCGCCGTCGCGTTGCGCCTGGAGCTCCGGCAGGGGCGCTGGCGCGCGACCGCGGTCGGCGTGCTCTGACCGCGTCACGCGGACGGACGGCCCACAACGTGACGGGAGGCGCGGTGCCAGCCGGCACCGCGCCTCCCGTCGGGTCGTGACGGTGGATCAGCCCTTCTTGGCGGCCTGACGACGCTCGGCGCGGTTGCCCGCCGCGGCGGCCTGACCGGACGCGGTCGCCGCGTTGCCGAACGCGGAGCCCTGCTCCGGTCCGGTGGCCTCTGCCTCGGCCTCGGCCTGCGCGCGCTGCGCCCGTGCGGTGGCGGCCTGCTCGAGGCGACCACGCTCGTCGCGCACCTCGACCTCGCCGTCGATCGACGGTGCCGAGTACTCGAGCCCGGTTGCCTCGGACTCGCCCAGGCCCTTCGCCTCGATGACCGCGTTGTCGCCGTCCGACTGCACCTGGACCTCGAGGTTGAACAGGTAGCCGACCGACTCCTCGCGGATCTGGCCCATCATGCTCTGGAAGAGCGCGTAGCCCTCGCGCTGGTACTCGACCAGCGGGTCGCGCTGCGCCATGGCACGGAGGCCGATGCCGTCCTTCAGGTAGTCCATCTCGTACAGGTGGTCCCGCCAGCGGCGGTCGATCACCGACAGGACCACACGGCGCTCGAGCTCGCGCATGGCCTCGTCACCGAGCACCTCCTCGCGCTTCTGGTACGCGAGCTTCGCGTCGGAGAGGATCTCGCGCCCGAGGAACTCCCGCGTCGCCTTGCCCTTCGACCCGGCCTCCGTGATGACCTCGTCGATGGAGATCGAGATCGGGTACAGCGTGCCGAGCTCGGTCCACATGGCGTCGAGGTCCCAGTCGTCCGGGGAGCCCTCGCCGGTGTGGGTGTCGATCACGTCGTCGATCACGGCCTTGAGGAACGACTGCGCGCGGTCGTTGATGTCGTCGCCCTCGAGGATGTGCCGGCGGTCGCTGTAGATCGCCTCGCGCTGGCGGTTCAGGACGTCGTCGTACTTCAGGACGTTCTTGCGGATCTCGGCGTTCCGGCCCTCGACCTGCGCCTGGGCCGAACGGATCGCGCGGCTGACGAGCTTGTTCTCGATCGCCATGTCGTCCGGCACGTTCGAGCGGCCCATCAGGCTCTCGGCGGCACCGGAGTTGAACAGGCGCATGAGGTCATCGGTCAGCGACAGGTAGAAGCGGCTCTCGCCCGGATCGCCCTGACGGCCCGACCGGCCGCGTAGCTGATTGTCGATGCGTCGCGACTCGTGACGTTCGGTGCCGAGGACGTAGAGGCCCCCGAGCTTGCGTACCTCGTCGCCCTCTTCCTTGCACTGCGGCCCGTACTTTTCGAGCAGCTCCTCGTAACGAACCTGACCTTCGGGCGAATCGATGAGCAGACCCTCGCCGATCACCTCTCGGCGGGCCAACCCTTCGGGATTGCCA
>CAJYIG010000130.1 GCA_913774725.1 uncultured Curtobacterium sp.
CGACACCGACGATCCCGCGCCCGAGCGCGTTCGGGGAGCGGCGCAGCACGGTCAGCACGACGAGGACGACGGCGAGGAAGAGCGCGAACGCGAACGCCTGCGGCGAGTAGTAGTCCTGCCCGACCCAGTTCGCGGCGCTGAAGACCACGGCGGCCGTGACGGCCCAGCGCCCCCGGAGCCCGAGGGTCCTGGCGATGCCGAGGACCAGCGCGGCGTCGACCAGGGCGAACGCGACCTCGACGAAGCGCACCGGTGCCAGGGCGTCGGCGGTGGACGTCGCCGACCCGAGGAAGGCGCTCACCGCGAAGAAGCCCGGCCAGCGGTTGTAGATGTCGATCGCCGGGTCGACGGCGCCGTGCTGCTGGATGTACGCGGTCACCGCGACGTGCTTGAAGACCCACGGCGGACGGGGCTCGGCGGCGGTCAGGTTCGCCGTGCCGTAGACGACCACGACGAGCACCGCGGCTGCGGCGACGCGGAGTGCGGCGGGGAAGCGGCGGTCGACGAGGGCGACGACGGTCACCGCGAGCACCGCGCCGGCGCCGACCCACCACGTCGGGGTGACGGCGGTGAGCAGCCCCCACTCGCCGAGCACACCGGTGGTGGTCTGTGCGGTGCCGACGGCCCAGGTCGCGGCCCCCGCGACGAGGGCGCCGCCGCCGACGGCGAGCCGGAGCACCGTGCCCTCGCGACGGGCTGCCCAGGCGGCACCGACGGTGCGCCGCAGCGACACCCGGTCGGTCGACCGCGCTGTGGTGATGCCGTGCGAGAGCGACGCCCAGCCGCTCACGACGAGGACGAGCCCCGCCGCCGGGACGGGCGTCCAGTGGCCGGTCCAGACCATGGCGAGGGCCACGACGGTGTCGACGGCGGCACTGGTCACGACGACGAGCGCCGCCCGACCGATCGGCTCGGTCAGCCGGAGCGGACGGACCACGGCGGTCCCGGGGACCACGAGGAGCGCCGTCAGGACCACGGCGGACTGCACCGCACCGGTCGTCCCGGTGAGCAGGACGGCCGTCGCCGCGAACGCGAGCACCGCGGCGGCGAGCGTCGGCACGGGGGAGCGGCGCACCCGCTCGGCCTGCCCGAGCACCACGCGGGTGGGCGTCGTCGCGGTCACGGGGCGACCACCGGGGTCGTGCGGGACATGGGGTGTTCCTTCGGTCGGGTACCGGCTGTCCAGGCACGGTAACGAGCGCCGAGGACGGCCGACGAGGGGCCCGACGGGGTTCTGCGGGTGCCCTGCGGCATTGCGGCATCGCGCAGGGCCCGGCCGTCCGGGCGAGGGGAACCGCACGCTCCCGGCG
The DNA here is from genome assembly GCA_913774725.1 of uncultured Curtobacterium sp. Classification (GTDB taxonomy): domain Bacteria; phylum Actinomycetota; class Actinomycetes; order Actinomycetales; family Microbacteriaceae; genus Curtobacterium; species Curtobacterium subtropicum. The sequence goes on from CAJYIG010000130.1 coordinate 1,311, forward strand.
GCCGCGTTGACGCGCTCCCGCGGTGCCGGGGACGGTGGTCTGCGTGACCCCCACTCCGCCGCGATCGCCGTCGTCCCACCTCGTGCTCGAGCGACCGATGGCCAGCTCCGAGCCGCCGACGTGGCACGGGGCCGTGTGGGTCGGCGCGGTCGACGTGCGCGAGGTCCCCGAGGGCGACCTCGCCGTCCCGCTCCTCGCCGCGGACGGGCACCGCACCGCGCGCCTGCTCGTCCGCGACGGCACGGCGCCGCGCGGCTTCGTCGACCTGCTCGTGACCGACGGCGCGGTCGACGCCGGTGCGCTGCGCACGGCCGTCGCCGCACTGCCCGCTCCCGCGCACCCGCCCGTCCCGGCCCGGCTGCCGCGCACGTCGGTCGTGCTCTGCACCCGTGACCGCGCGGACCAGCTCGTCGACGCGCTGCGGTCGGTCCTCGCGCTCGACCACCCCGACCTCGAGGTCGTCGTGGTCGACAACGCCCCGTCCGACGACGCGACGCGTCGACTCGTCACCGCACCGGGCACCGACCCCCGCGTCCGCTACGTGCTCGAGCCCACGCCCGGGCTGTCGAGCGCCCGCAACGCCGGTGTCCGGGCCGCCCGCGGGGAGGTGGTCGCGTTCACCGACGACGACGTCGTGGTCGACCCCGGGTGGCTCCGCGCCGTCGCGTCCGGCTTCGCCCGCGGCGAGGACGTCGTGTGCGTCAGCGGTCTCGTCGCCAGCGGCGAGCTCCGCACCCCGGCGCAGCGCTGGTTCGACGAGCGGGTGACCTGGTCGCGGAACCTGACGCCTCGGGTGTTCCGGCTCGCCGCGCCGCCGGCGGACCGGCCGCTCTTCCCGTTCTCGGTGGGCGACTACGGCACCGGCGCGAACTTCGCCGTCCGCCGCGACGCGCTGCTGGCACTCGGTGGCTTCGACGAGGCGCTCGGCGTCGGCACCCTGACCGGCGGCGGCGAGGACATCGACCTCTTCGCCCGCGTCGTGCTCTCCGGGGCCGCACTCGTGGTGGAACCCTCCGCACTCGTCTGGCACCGGCACCGCGCCGACGTCGCGGCCCTCCGCACCCAGGCGGTCGGCTACGGCACCGGGCTCGGCGCCTGGCTCACGAAGACCGCGCTGCGACCGCGCACGCTCGGGATGGCGCTCCTGCGAGCGCCCGGAGCACTCCGGCACCTGCTCGCGGGCCCCACCGGGCCCGCGGAGGTCGGGACCGACGGCGCAGCCCGACCGGTCGCCGTCCCCGCTGCGAGTGACGCGGGCTTCGAGCGCGAGGTGGCCGCCGTCAGGGGCGTCGAGCTCCGCGCCGTGCTGCGCGGCGTCGGCCGGTACGCCCGGTCCCGGTGGGCCGTCCGTGCCCGCACGGCCGCCCGCCGCCGGCCGTCCTGACCCGAGCGGGGCACGACGCGACGCACGGGCCACGCACGACCCGGAAGCCGCGGCCCGGCCACGCGCCGGACGGGAGGCGTCGTGTGCGTCCGATCCGGACGCTGCGGCCCGGCCGCGCGCCGGACGGGAGGCGCGGTAGGGGTCCCGTCCCGCGCCTCCCGGCCGTCCGTGGTCCCCGCACGGATCCGTGCACGCTTGCGGGAACCCGTACGGGGCGTCGGCGCCCCGCAACGCGCCCCCTGCCGCGTTGACCGGCGCCCCGGCGCAGGACGAAGGTTGGATCGCCCGGGTACGGCGTACCCCCGTCCCCACGGCGAGGCAGCCCCGGCTCTGCCCGCGGAGCACCTCATCCCCACCCCCACCCGTCCCGCCGGCGCCCACCCAGCGCCGGACCCGCGGGACCACACCGCAGCCTGAACCCGACAGGAGCACCATGGCCACCACCGCCCGCCCGCGCGAACCCCGCGTCTCGGTCGTCATCCCCGCGCGGAACGAGGCGCGCAACCTCGAGATCGTCCTGCCGATGCTGCCGCCCGTGCACGAGGTGATCCTCGTCGACGGGAACTCCGTCGACGACACCGTCGCCACCGCGCGACGCGTGCTGCCGTCGATCCGGGTCGTGCAGCAGACCCGCAAGGGCAAGGGCAACGCCCTCGCGTGCGGCTTCGAGGCGGTCACCGGCGACGTCGTCGTCATGTTCGACGCGGACTGCTCCGCGGACGCCGCGGAGATCCCGCGGTTCGTCGACGCCCTCGTCGCCGGCGCCGACGTCGCCAAGGGCTCCCGCTACGCGCCCGGCGGCGGCAGTGACGACATCACCGTCGTCCGGAGCCTCGGCAACAAGGGGCTCAACCTGATCTCGAACCTGCTGCTCGGCGCCGCGTACACGGACCTCTGCTACGGCTACAACGCGTTCTGGGCGGACACGCTCCCGACGGTGGGGCTGCTGCCCTCGACGCTGCCGCAGCCCGACGACGGCTCGATGCGCTGGGGTGACGGGTTCGAGATCGAGACGATCCTGACCTGCCGCTGGTCCGCCGCCGGGTTCGCGATCACCGAGGTGCCGAGCCACGAGAAGCTCCGCGTGCACGGCGTGAGCAACCTCAACGCCGTGAGCGACGGCATCCGCGTGCTCACGTCGATCGTGCACGAGCGTCGTCGCGCCCGGGAGGTCGCGGACCGCGCCCGACTCGCGCCCGTCGCCGGTCGTGTCGGTGCGGGTCCCGTGGCCGTCCTCGACGAGGAAGCGGCGTGACGCTCCCCACGGTCGCGGTCGTCATCTGCGCGTACACGCAGCAGCGCTGGGGCGACCTGCAGGCCGCCGTCGAGTCCGCGAAGCGGCAGCCCGAGGCGACCGAGGTCGTCGTCGTGATCGACCACGAGCCGGAGCTGCTGCTGCGCGCCGCGGCGCGGTGGCCCGAGCTGCGCGTCGTCCCGAACACCGAGGACCGCGGACTGTCCGGCGCGCGGAACACCGGCGTGGCGCTCGCCGAGTCGGACGTCGTCGCGTTCCTGGACGACGATGCGGCCGCCGACCCGGACTGGCTGATGCACCTCGTCGAGGCGCTCGACCTGCCCGACGTCGTCGGCGTCGGGGGCCGGGCGATCCCGTCGTGGCCGGATGCCACCGGCGCCGGACCGTTCCCCGACGAGCTCCTCTGGATCGTCGGATGCAGCTACACCGGGCTGCCGATCGAGGCCGGCGACGTGCGGAACGTGATCG
>CAJYIG010000131.1 GCA_913774725.1 uncultured Curtobacterium sp.
GGGTGTGCACCGCCCTGCACCCAGCGCTGACCAGCGCTGACCAGCGCTGACCAGCGCTGACCAGCGCTGGACCGGCGGTGCCGGCACTGCCGGCGCTGACCGGCGCCCTGCCGCCAGCGCGGTCCGGTCGACGCTGCGTGCCGCCGGACGCCGCCCGTCGCCGGACGCCGCCGGAAGACACCCGTCGCCGGATGCCACCCGTCTCGCGATGCCGCCGGTCCCGCGGTGCTGTCCGTCGCTCAGAGCGTCCCGTGCTTCGACGTGACCGGCATGGCGGGTCCTGCGCGGTGCCTCCAGACCGGTGGACGGAGCCAGGCCGGTGGACGGAGCCAGGCCGGTGGACGGAGCCCGGCCAGCGGACGTGGGCCCCGCGGCAGACGACGCAGCGGAACGGGCTACTGCCCGCTGTCCCCGTTCCCGACGTTCCCGGTGCCGCCGCCCTGGGCCGGAGCCGCCGGGGCAGACGGCGCCTGCGACGGCCGCTGGGCCGAGGCGGCGCAGTAGGTCAGCGTGATCGTGCTCCCCTGTGCGATGTCGCCCTTGGGCGCGCTCTGCTGCACCACGATGCTGCCGGTGCACGTGTACGTGGGCGACGCGACCACGTTGAGCCCGAGGTTCGCCAGTGCCTCGTTGGCGGCGCTGATCGGCTGCTGCGTGACGTCCGGCAGCTGCACCTTGCCGTTGGAGACCGTCAGGTTCACGACGGAACCCTTCGTCAACTGCGTCGCGCTCCCGGGGTCGGTGCTGATGACGGTGCCCTCGGGCACGTCGTTCGAGTAGCCGCTGTTGATCGCGCCCACCGCGAAGCCGGCGTTCTCCAGGGCCTGTTCGGCCGCGTCCTGCGTCTGGTTCGCGACGTCCGGCACGGCGACCTGCTCCGGCCCGAGGGACACGACGACCCGGATGCTCTGCTTGCGTGCGACGTTCGTGCCGGACCCCGGTTCGGTCCGGATCACGGTGTCCTTCGCCACGTCGTCGGAGTTCTCACCGACCTCGACCGCGCTGAGCTCACGCTTCTCGAGCTCGGCGCGCGCCGAGTCCCACGTGGCTCCGACGACGTTCGGCACGGACACCGACGACGACACCGGAGCCTTGCCCGGCTGCAGGTTCGCGACGAAGAACACGACGCCCGCGATCACGGCGGCGGTCAGGATGATGCCGAGCCAGATCCACGCGACCGGCGGGCGGTTCTGCGTGCGCTGGGGGCGGTGGTCGGCAGCGTCGTCGTCGAGCTCGCGGAACGCGACCGCGGGGTTCGAGGTCGTGCGGGGGTTGACCCCGAAGAGCATCGTCGACGCGTCGTGCGCGGCGTCCTGCTGCAGCCTCCGCGTGGACACCGGGACCTTGCCGGCAGCGGCCTGCTGCAGGTCGGTCCGGAACTCCGCCGCGGTCTGGAAGCGGCGCGTGCGGTCCTTGACCAGGGCGTGCAGCGTGACGGCGTCGAGCGCCGGCGACACCTCGGGGGCGAGCGTCGACGGCGCGGCCGGCTGCTCGCTGACGTGCTGGTAGGCCACGGCGACCGGCGAGTCGCCGACGAAGGGCGGGCGGCCGGTCAGGAGCTCGAAGAGCAGCACGCCCGTGGAGTACAGGTCGGTCCGTGCGTCGACGGTCTCACCGCGGGCCTGCTCCGGGGAGAAGTACGACGCGGTTCCGAGGATCGACGTCGTCTGCGCGACGGTGGCGGACGTGTCGGTTATGGCGCGGGCGATGCCGAAGTCCATGACCTTGACCTGGCCGCCGTGCGTCACCATGACGTTCGCGGGCTTGATGTCGCGGTGCACGACGCCGGCGCGGTGCGAGTACTCGAGGGCGGTGAGGATGCCCTCGGTGATGCGGACCGCTTCGGCCGGGTCGAGTGGGCCGTCGGCGAGCACGTCGGACAGTGCGCGCCCGTCGACGTGCTCCATGACGATGTACGGCACCTGGACCTGGGCACCCGAGGCCTCGGTGACCGTCTCCTCGCCCGCGTCGTAGACACGCACGATCGTCGGGTGCGCCATACGGGCTGCGGCCTGGGCTTCCTGTCGGAAGCGGATGCGGAACGTCGGGTCCGTCGCGAGGCTCGGCTTGAGGAGCTTCACCGCGACCTTGCGACCGAGTCGCGTGTCGGTGCCCACGTGCACCGTCGCCATGCCCCCGCGACCGATGGCTTCACCGATCTCGTAGCGGTTGGCGAGGAGCGTGATCCCCGCGGTCACACCTTCTGGCACGTACTCCTCCGAATGTCCGTCCGGGCAAGTGTACGGCAGGGGTTCCTGCCCGAACGCTGACACGGGGGCTGCCGACGAACCGTTACACAACGGTGTCGACAGCCCCCGTTCGGGTGGCGACGGGTCAGGGCTTGGCAGCCCCGGTCGACGGCGCGGACGGGGTCCCGGTCGGCGTCGGTGCGGTCTGCTCCCACGTCGCGGTCGCCGGATCCGACGACTCGGACGCCGCGAGCGAGCCGCACGTGACCGTGTACGAGAAGGTGACCGGGGCACCGACGGCGTCCGCCTGGATCGTGACGGCCGTCGAGCTGATGTCGCCGGAGGTCGCGCCCGAGGCGTCCTTGCCGCCCGAGACGGTCCAGCTGTACTTGGACACCGTGTAGCCGTCGGGGCAGGTCGCGGCGGACCAGCTGAAGGTGACCTGACCGGACTCCGACACCGTTCCGGCGCTCGGGGTGTTCGGCTTGTTGGCCGTCGGCGGCGTCGTGTACTGGGTGATCGTGACGAGCGTTCCCTCGACCACGCTGCCGGTCGGGGTGATGTCCGCGACCGTCTCGGCCTGCTGCGCCGTCGGTGCGGGGCTGCCGTCCTGCACGGTGACCTCGAAACCGCGGCCTTCGAGCTCGTCGCGGACCTCGTCGGCGTTGCGGCCGACGTAGTCGCTCTTGTTCAGGAACACCCGCGTCGTCGTGGGGGTCGGTGTCGGCGTCGACCGGGTCGGCGTGGGCGACGACGACGTCGGTGCCGGCGCCGGTTCGTCCGAGCCGCCGAGTGCGAACGCCGCGATCACGCCGCCGATCAGGAGCACCGCGAGGACGCCGACGAGCCACCAGATCCAGGCGCGCTTCTTCTTCGGCTCGTCGTCCTCCGGCGCCGCCGGCGACCGCGGGGTGCCGGGAGGGCCCGCGACCGCACCGGCCTGCGTGCCGATCAGCGCGGTCGCCGCGTCGTCTCCGGGACGCTGCGGCGGGTTGAACGCCACGGTGCCTGCGCCGCCGACAGCAGGGACGGCGACGGTCGCGGCGGCGACGTCCCCGCGCCGCAGCGCCTGTGCCGCACGGGCCAGGTTCGCCGCGGTGGCCGGACGGTCCGCGGGCTTCTTCGCGATGCAGGACAGCACGAGCGCGGACACCGGCTCGGGGACGTCGCCGGGCAGCGCGGGCGGCTGCTCGTTGATGTGCGCCATCGCGATCGCGACCTGGGACTCGCCGGTGAACGGTCGACGCCCGGCCAGGCACTCGTACGCCACGATGCCGAGCGAGTAGATGTCGGTCGACGGCGAGGCCGGGTGACCGCTCGCCTGCTCCGGGGACAGGTACTGGACGGTGCCCATCACCTGGCCGGTCGCGGTGAGCGGGACCTGGTCCGCGATGCGCGCGATGCCGAAGTCGGTGATCTTCACGCGGCCGTCGGGCGTGATGAGCAGGTTGCCCGGCTTGATGTCGCGGTGCACCAGGCCGACGGCGTGCGCGGCCTGCAGGGCGTTCGCGGTCTGGGCGACGATGTCGAGCACCTTGTCGACGGGCAGCGTGTGCTCCCGCTCGATCATGGTGGACAGCGCCTCGCCCGGGACGAGCTCCATGACGAGGTAGGCGCTGCCGTCCTCTTCGCCGTAGTCGAAGACGTTGGCGATGCCCTCGTGGTTGACGAGCGCGGCGTGCCGGGCCTCGGCGCGGAAGCGCTCGAGGAAGCCCGGGTCACCGAGGTACTCGTCCTTCAGGATCTTGAGTGCGACGGTCCGGCCGATGACGAGGTCGGTCGCCTGCCACACCTCGCCCATGCCGCCGATCGCGACACGGGAGGAGAGCTGGTACCGCCCACCGAAAGTGAGTCCGCTGGTGGGTCTCATTTGTTCAGCACCGCCTCCATGACCTTCTTCGCGACCGGAGCCGCGACCGTGTTGCCGACGCCGGACTGCCCGAGTCCGCCACCGTTCCCGACGACGACCGCCACGGCCACCTCCGGGTCCTTCGCCGGGGCGAACCCCGTGAACCACAGCGTGTACGGGTCGCCCGTACCGCCTTCCGCCGTGCCCGTCTTGCCCGCGACGTCGACTCCGTCGATCTTGGCATTGGTACCGGTCCCGCCGCTGACGACGCTCTGCATCGCCTCGGTCAGGTCGGCGGCCTCGGAGCCGGACAGCGGGTCGCTGTACTGCTTGGGCGAGAACGACTCGACGGTCTTCAGGTCGCTCGTCGTGATCGAGTCGACGAGGGACGGCTGCATGACCTTCCCGCCGTTCGCGATCCCCGCGGACACCATCGCCATCTGCAGCGGCGACACCCGCACGCTGGCCTGGCCGAAGGCGCTCAGCATGAGCTGCGCGGTCGAGTCCACCTCGGGGTACTGGCTCGCGGTCGCGCGCATCGGCACCTCGATGGCGTCGCCGAACCCGTACTCGTCCGCCACGGACTTGATCGTGTCGTAGCCGAGCTTCTGACCGAGTTCGGCGAACGGGATGTTGCACGAGTACTGGATCGCCGTACGGAGCTGCACGGTCTCGCCGCCACCGCAGGAGCCGCCCTCGGCGTTGTTGATGTACGTGCTCGTCCCCGGGAGCTGCAGGCGGGAGGGGTTCGGGAACTCGGAGTCGAGCGTGTACTTGCCGTCCTTCAGCGCGGCGGACGCGACGACGAGCTTGAAGACCGAGCCCGGCGTGTACAGGTCGCCGCCGATCGCCCGGTTCTGCAGCGGGGTCGGGGTCTGCTGGAGCAGGGCGTCGTACTGCTGCTTCACCTGCGCGGTGTCGTGCGACGTCAGCGCGTTCGGGTCGTAGGCCGGCTTCGACACCATCGCGAGGATCTTGCCGGTCGACGGCTGGATCGCGACGACGGCGCCGCTGTTCTCGCCGAGCGCGTCGTACGCGGCCTGCTGCACGGCGGGGTCGATGGTCAGGTTGACGTTGTCGCCCTGGACGTCCTGGCCGGTGAGGATCGCGTTGAGGTTCTGGAAGAACGATGCGTCGGAGTTGCCGGAGAGCACGGCGTTCTCGGCGCTCTCGATGCCGGTGTTGCCCTGGCCGATCGTGAAGTACCCGGTCACGGCGGAGTACAGCGCACCGTTCGTGTACTTGCGCTGGTACTGGTACTGGTCGTCCGACGGGGTGGACTCGGCGATCGGACTGCCGTCGACCAGGATGGCGCCGCGCTTGGTCGAGTAGCTGTCGAGGATGGTGCGGGAGTTCCGCGAGTCGGCACGCAGGGAGTCGGCCGCGAAGAACTGGATGGACGTCGTCGACACGAAGAGCGCGACGAACATGAGCACGATGACGGTCGAGACGCCGCGGAGCTGTCGGTTCACCGGGAGCGCTCCTTCCTGGTCGTCGCACCGCGTCCGGAACGGCCGCGGGCGGCGGGCACCGCGCCCTGCTGGACGCGCTGTTCTGCGGGGATCGAGTCGGTCAGTCGCAGCAGCATCGCCGCGATGATCCAGTTCGCGATGAGCGACGACCCACCGGCGGCCATGAAGGGTGTCGTCAGGCCGGTCACGGGGATGATCCGGGTGATGCCGCCGACGACGACGAAGACCTGCAGCGCGATGATGAAGCCGAAGCCGACGCCGAGCAGCTTGCCGAAGTCGTCCTGCGCCATGAAGGCCACGCGGAGGCCGCGGGACGCCAGGACGATGAACAGGGCGAGGATCGCGAAGACGCCGATCAGACCGAGCTCCTCGCCGAGCGACGCGACGATGTAGTCCGCGTTGGCGACGGGCGTGATGTACGGGCGGCCCTGGCCGAGGCCGGTCCCGGTGATCCCGCCGTTCGCGAAGCCGAACAGCCCCTGGACGAGCTGGTAGCTGCCCTGCGTCTGGCGGTCGAAGATCTCCTGGTTGAACGGGTCGAGCCACTGCTCGAAGCGCCCGCGCACGTAGACGAGCACCGACTGCGCGACGAGCGCACCGCCGATGAACAGCCCGAGGCCGATGACCACCCAGCCGAGCCGGGCGGTCGCGACGTAGATCATCACGAGGAACAGGCCGAAGTACAGCAGCGCGGTGCCGAGGTCGCGCTGGAACACGAGGACGGCCATCGCCGACGCCCACATCACCAGGATCGGGCCGAGGTCGCGGGCGCGGGGGAACGTCATGCCCGCGAACTTCTTGCCGACGATCGACAGGGAGTCCCTGGCGGTGACGAGGTACCCGGCGAAGAACAGCGCCATGGTGATCTTCGCGAGCTCGCCGGGCTGGAACGAGAACGGACCGATGCGGATCCACACCCGGGCACCGCCGATGTTCTCCCCGATGCCGGGCAGCATCGGCAGGAGCAGCAGCGCGATGGTCGCGAACATGAAGATGTAGCGGTAGCGCTGCAGGAAGCGGTGGTTGCGGACCACGACGACGGTGATCGTCGCCAGGACCATCGCGAGCATCGTCCAGACGATCTGCTTGACCCCGATGGCGTCCCAGCCGGTCAGGCCGTTGTGCACGTCGATGCGGTAGATCTCGGCGATGCCGATGCCGTTCAGCACCAGCGCGATCGGCAGCACGAACGGGTCGGCGTGCTTCGCGACGACCCGGAGCACGACGTGCATGACGAGTGCGAGCCCGAGGATCCCGGCACCGACCCAGAGCACGCCGGTGTCGAAGATCCGGCCCTTCGTACCGAGCTGCACGAGCACCATCGCGCCGGCGCAGATGCCGCACGCGATGACGAGGAGCACCAGCTCGAGGTTGCGGGCACGGGCCGGCTCACGCAGCTTGATCGTGATCGCCTGCGTGAAGGACTGCGCGGTCGCCGTGCTCATCAGGTGGCCCCCGGGCTCGCGGACGGCGAGGCGTCGTCCGTCGGCGACGCCGACCCGCTCGGGGTGGGCGACGGCGACGAGTCGGTGTCGCCGCCCGTGCCCGCCTGGTCCTGCCCCGTCTCGGCGGCCTTCCGCAACCGGTCCACGATGTCGCGTGCGTCCGACAGGGAGGTGGCGTTGATCGTCGACCGGACGTTCTCGCGCGTGTAGTCCGGCAGCGACGAGACCGCGATGTCGGTGTCCTCGTAGACGTCCGACAGTGCGATCGGGCCGATCGACTGCTGCACGCCCTGGTAGATGGCGACGGTGCCGCGGTCGGTGCCGACGTAGTAGTGGGCCTGGGTGATCCGCCAGCCCAGGAAGACCGCACCGACCAGCGCCGCGACGGCGACGACGAGCGCGATCGACCACGCCACCCGGCGCCGGATGCGGCGCCGACGGTCCTCGGCGATGAGCTCGGCGAAGTACTGGTCGGACTCCGGCTCGAAGTGGGAGTCCTCGGGCACGGAGCTCACCTTGAGCGGGTGGAGCAGGATCGTGGGGAGGCGGATCGGCTTGCGGCCGGTCGACGCCTCGAAGGTCAACGGGGCTGCCGCGGAACCGACCGTGGTCGCGGCAGCGTCGTCGTCCTCGGGTTCGGTGTCGGTGACGTCCATCACGACGACGGTCACGTTGTCCGGGGCGCCGTGGTCGAGCGTCTCCTTGACCAGGCGCTGCGTCACCTGGTTGGCGTCCATGTTCGAGGCCAGCGCGTGCCGGATCCGCTCCTCGGCCAGGTACGACGACAGACCGTCGGAGCAGAGGAGCCAGCGGTCGCCCGTCTGGATGTCCATGACGGCGGTGTCGACCTCGGGCGCGGCGTCGACGTCGCCGAGCACGCGCATGAGCACGGAGCGCCGGGGGTGCACAGCTGCCTCCTCCGGCGTGATGCGTCCGCTGTCGACGAGGCGCTGCACGAAGGTGTGGTCCGAGGTGATCTGCTGCAGTTCGCCGTCGCGCATGCGGTAGATCCGCGAGTCGCCGATGTGGGCGATCGCGATCTGCTCGCCGACCCGGATGAGCGCGGACACCGTGGTGCCCATGCCGGTGAGCTCCTGGTGCTCGAAGACCGTCTCGGTGATGAGCTGGTTCGCAGCGATGAGCGCGGACTGCAGGGCGAACTCGGCGTCGTGTGCGGACGGGAACTCGCGGTCGACCTCGCGGATGCGGCGGATGGCGATGGCCGAGGCGACGTCGCCGCCGGCGTGCCCGCCCATGCCGTCCGCGACCGCGAACAGGTGGGTGCCGGCGTAGCCGGAGTCCTGGTTGTTGGCGCGGATGCGCCCCACGTGGGACACAGCGGCGCTCAGCGTGCGAGCCGTCATGTCCCGGCTACCGCCGCAGCTCGAACGTCGTCGTCCCGATCGTGATCGGCGTCCGTTCCGCGACGGTGACGGGTCCGGTCACCTTCTGACCGTTGACGAAGGTGCCGTTCGTGGACTCGAGGTCGGACAGGACCCAGCCCTCGCCGCGGAGGTCGAGGCGGGCGTGGTGCGTCGAGGTGTAGTCGTCGCGGATGACGACGTTCGACTCGCTGGAGCGACCGATCGTGATCGGACCACCCCCGAGGGGCATCTCCATGCCCTCGCGCGAGCCCTCGGTGATGACGAGGCGTGTCGCGACGGCCGACGCGGGGTGCTGCCCGGCGCCGGACTGCTGCTGCGTCGGTCCCGACGGCTGGCCGATCAGCTCGGTGAAGGCCCCCGGTGCGGCTGCGGCGGGGGCAGCGGCCGCGGGGACGGCCGGGGTCGTCGGTGACGACGCTCCGGCCTTCGGGTCGGTCGGGATGGTGCGGACGCGCTGGCCGAAGAGGTCGCTCCGCAGCGCGAAGACGATGACGAACACGAACAGCCACAGCACCGCGAGGAAGGCGAAGCGCAGGACGAGCAGGGTCAGGCCCGTGGTCATCGTGCACCTCCGTCGTTCTCCGGGATCACCCGGAACACCATACGGGTACGACCGATCTCGATGGTGGAGTCCGGCTCGACGATCGCCTGCTGGAAGCGCTCGCCGTTCAGCTTCGACCCGTTCGTGGACCCGAGGTCGTTGGCCTGGGCGTGCTTGCCGTCCCAGATGACCTCGACGTGCTTCCGGCTCGTCCCGGTGTCGGCGACGGTGATGTCCGCGTCGGTGCCGCGCCCGATGACCGTGCGCCCGCGGTGCAGCCGGTGGCGCTGCGAGCCGATGTCGAGCACGGCGACCCATGCCACGTCCCGCTGGACCGTCGACGAGTCGATCTGCAGGATCCCGGTGGACAGCGTGCCGTCCTGCTGCAGGGTGATGGTGACCGGCCCGGAGAACGAGTAGTTCTGCGCCACCGCGTGCTGCTGCACCATCTGCGACAGCTCGTCGATGAGCGGTCGACCGATGTCCGCCATGCGCGTGTGGTCCGGAGGGGCGAGGCGCACCGTGAACTCGTTGGGGACGAGGATCCGCTCGCGCGAGACCACGGCGGCCTTCGTGTCGAGCTCCCGCCGCAGGGCGCTGGAGATCTCGACGGGCTGCACGCCGGAGCGGAAGGTCTTCGCGAAGGCGCCGTTGACGGCGCGCTCCAACCCTCGCTCGAAGCTGTCCAAGAGGCCCATGTGTCTCCGTGTTCGTCGGTCAGGGACCACTGCATGGTAGTGGGTGGCGCTCCTGCCCGTCTGTGCGTGGTCACGGGCACCCTCCGACGCGTGCTAGTGTTGCCGGGCTGGCGCGAGTGGCGGAATTGGTAGACGCGCACGGTTCAGGTCCGTGTGCTGGAAACGGCGTGGGGGTTCAAGTCCCCCCTCGCGCACCAGGTGAGAGAAGGCCCCCGGAGGAATCCGGGGGCCTTCTCGCGTTCCCATGGTCGAGCGGTCTCGGGTCGGCGGGCGGACGCTGGTCACCGCCGCCGCGCGCCGGAGCCAGCCCCGTGTCGGCCTGCGGACGCTGGTCGCGGCCGGCACGCGCCGGAGCCAGCCCCCTGTCGGCCGGGAGGCGCGGATCACCGCCGCCACGCGCCTCCAGGCCGTCCCCGGTCGGCGCACCGCGCGACGCGACCGGCGCGCACTCCGGCCTACGCGTCGCGGGCGCCTGCCAGCCCGTGGTCGTGCGCGTACACGACGAGCTGCACCCGGTCGCGGAGCGCGAGCTTGCCCAGGATGCTCGAGATCTGCGTCTTGACGGTCGACTCCGTGACGAACTCCTTGGCCGCGATCTCCGCGTTCGACAGCCCGCGCGACGCCCAACCGAACACGATGCGCTCCCGGTCGGTCAGGGTCTGGAACGCCTCGGGCTGCGGGGCGGGCGCACGGTCGACGTCGGCGCCGAACAGCTGCGACAGGTCGTTCGGCGCGATCACCGAGCTGCCCTCGTGCACGGCCCGGACGGCTGCGAACAGGAAGGGCGGCGTGGTGTCCTTGAGCAGGAAGCCGCTGGCGCCGAGCCGGATGGCCGTCGCCGCGGCCGGGTCGAGACCGAACGTCGTGAGCACCACCACGCGGGGGAGCGGCCCCGGGAACGTGCCGGAGAACAGCTGACAGACGGTCTCGACGCCGTCCATCCCGGCCATCCGCATGTCCAGGAGCACGACGTCGGGGCGGAGGTCGCGGACGCGGTCGAGGGCCTCGGCACCGTCGGACGCCTCGCCGACCACCTGCATGTCGGGCTGCGCGTCGAGCACCACGCGCAGCCCCGCGCGGAAGAGTG